>JANNYA010000227.1:0-2886 GCA_031409855.1 Rhodanobacteraceae bacterium
CAAATAATCAAACGTTGCCGCATTATTGCCGACGTTTGTTATGACCAAATAGCCGCCAATATAGCGTTTCGTGCTGTTGGTAATACCTTCACGAATAAATTCGACATTGCCAACATAGTAAGTTGTCTTACTGGCGGTGCCGGTGGTGACAGGTTGCTCGCCATCTTCAAAGCGACTGCAAAACATACCGTCTGGCGATGCACAATTTGAACCACTGCCGCCGGTGCCGCCGTCGACGCGCTTAAACATGCCGCGATCCGTGCCGTATTTAAAGCTCACCTGCGCCTGGATGCGACCTTCGGGTGTCATTTCATCGCGCACAATTGATTCCGCTAAATCAAATCCCGTGTAGACAATCGTGCGGATCACACTGCCATTTTTTCTGACCTCGGTATTGTTGCCGTTAGGATCATAACAATAGCTTTTGCCATTCACCAAGCTCGCCGCATGCGGCCCGGCTTGATTGGCGCAACCGGCTTCAAAGGTTTTGTATTGATAGCTGCCGATGTTGGCGATACCGGTGCCGGTTTTGCTGGTGATATTGCCGAGTTGATCATAAGCCAGCGTCAGTGTGTCGAGGTTTGAGGTGACGCCATTCATTCTGACTTGCTTGACCGTGGTCAGCCGATCTAGCTTGTCATAAATAAAAGTTTCCTTCCAATCTGCGCCATTGGTGGTATCAGCGCGCTCGCTTAACGAACCGTTTTTATCCCAGCGGAAATCCCATTTTTGTAGGCTGCCATTGAGGCCGGTGGTGATCGCTGCCAAGCGCCCGGTGTTTTCTTCAAAGGTGCGATTGCTGACTAAATTGTTCGAGTCGTGATAGCGCTCGCGTCGCACTTGCATGCGTGGACTTAGGCTTAGCACTTCATTGTAGATTTGGCCGAACAGGCCATTCGCGGCTTCACGCACAGCAATGGGGAAGCCATCGCTGGCATAGATTTGCAACTGGCCTGCAGGGCTGCTGGCATTGGTGCCGGCGTCGAAGCTTTGGAATACGCGGCCATACTGGTCGTAGGTTGTGCGCTGGTAGTAGGTCGTGCCGTCAAGCACCGTGGCGAGCGCGGCGCTTCTTCCAAATTGATCGTAACTAAAGCCGCGCGTGAACTGGCCGATACCGCTTAGGCCATTGGTTTCATTGATTAAAAGGCCGACCGCCTTTTGACTGGTGCCGATTAACAGCGCATCGTCATATGTCCATTTTGCCGTGGGTTCGGGTGCAAATGATCCGTTCGCTAGCTTGCGCGTTTCGCGGCGTTCAATCAGCCTGCCCAGCGCGTCATAAAATAAATTTTGCGTTTGGCCTTTGGCATCGGTTTGCGTGAGCAGTTCGCCGAGCGCGTTGTAGGTGTAGCTCAGCGTGCCTTTGTCCGGGTCGGTCATGCGGGACTTGCGGCCCAAAACATCGTAGGACAGCTCAGTGTTTATCAATTGCGCCGCGTTACTGCCATCAGCAGGCGTGCGCTTGACGCTGGTTAAGTTGCCGAAGGATTCATAGTCATAATCGACAGCAAAAGCATTCGCATCGGTGGCCTTTAGCGCTTCCGCTAAGCCGTTTTTGTCGATGGTGGCTTCGTTATTGCGCGGGTTGAAGGTTTTGGTTTGCATGCGGTTGAATTCGGCGCTGCTGACCGTCAAGCCGTTATAACTTTCCGCTGGCAGTTCCACCGAAGAGCCGCGACTGAGCGCGTCGTAATTACTGCGGGTTTCGGCGGGTGGAATGCCATTTTGTGGGTCGCCGGCGCGCACGGAAAACGTTTGCTGGGCGAGTGGATTAGTGGAAAAATACGGCTCGGATTTGGCTTTGGTGCGGCCTAATAAGTCATAGCGGGTGTAGCTAGCGGCCCAGCGGCTGACAGCAGTCGGGTCGGCTTCATTCGACTGATACACACGCCCAATCGCTGCGATGCTGCGGCCCAATTTGTCGAAATACGCGAAGCCGCGCGGTGCAATAAACTGCGTGTTTTGGTTATTTTCCGAACTATTCGATTCGACTCGATACAGCGCGCCGAGCGGGCAATTAACGCGCGGCGCTGAGGCGGGAATGCCGCCGGAGCCGTCCGGCAACGTGGTGCTGCTGGCATCGCTGCACCACGCGTACGTGCTGCGGCTAAACGCGCCGGTGGCAGCACGACCAAAATATTCGCGCCCGAGCGGGCCATAGAATTTTTCGGCGTAGACGTTGTGCGCGGTCAGGGCACCGAGTGGATCCCCGTAAACGGTGCGGTTAAGTGCGCCATTAACATCGACACCGCTGCGTTCGTTGTACGCCTCAGCACCATTTGGATTGCTGGCGCTGTAGTAGGGTGATCGACTGCCCTGCATAAAGCGGCCTAAAGTGTCGTATTCCATGCGGCTGTAGCGCTGGAATCTAGTCGGCGTGGCGGGCCATTGCTGTTGTTGGAATTGACTTAAGCTTAGACACGCGGCGCGGTTGGCGTAGTTTGTGACATTGCAGGTGACGCTTAAGGTGCGATTGCCGTTGCCATCCAGAAGGTAATCGGTGCGCTGATGCAGGCGCGCGCGGTCGGCGAATTCTGTTTCGCTTGGGCCGTAAAGCCCGGAGACTTCCGCCACCAATAACAAGCTCACTGGGTCATACTCGAAGGTGCTGCGGCGGTTTAGATAAACCTTATCGCCATCCCGATCCGAGAACACGCCGGTCAGCGATAAACGCCCTAAGCGAATACGTTCGGCATTGAGACTGGTCATCGTGCCACAGCCTGGATTGGGCATGGGCGGTAACACCAATTGCACCGGCGTTTCGGTGCAGCCGTAAAAATTAACCTGACCTTTTACCTCGACGAACTGATCGTTCGCGTCATACACGGTGGCTTTTTGAAAGGTCAAATTGCCCTGCGTGTCCATGACCATCTCGGTTACAAC
>JANNYA010000228.1:0-12888 GCA_031409855.1 Rhodanobacteraceae bacterium
TACAAGTTGGATTTGGCAAAGGCGGATGCGGTGATGCGGCCTAGTGGGACTTTTAATGCGGCTTTGGCGGCGGTGCTGCCCTGAAGTCCACTGAGTCACTTTAGAGGCGGTGCACAAGATTGTGAAACTAAAGGTCGCTCAATGGGTTGCTGGGCAGTTTTGTCTAATTCTGATCGCTGTAATCGTATCCAGTCCGACAAATGCAGCGCAAAGTCCGCTTGCGCCGCATTTGTCGACTTCAGTCGAACCTGCCTCTGCCGCAGTGACTGTATTAAACGTATTGAGTCAAATTGATATAGGTGACAACCCAATTCGCACGCTCGAGATTGATCCGAACGGCGAATGCGCTATCGTGCTTACCGCGAATGACATGCGTCGCTATGACGCATCAGGCACGCTCATTTGGGCGAAACCCTATCCAAATCGCTGGCTGAAAAAATCGCTATCGATGGGAATTAGACTGCAGATTGCGCCAGGGTGCGGCTGGTTTTTATTAGTTGGAAACCCCAGCAACAAGGCAACGTGGCGCTTCTCTGGCAATGGCACACTACTTGGCAGTCATAGTTTTTCGATGACACCACGAGGCGTTGCGATTTCCCCAGACGGGCAGCACTGGGTGATTGGTACCGGCGCTTCTACTGTTCAGCGTTATCGCTTTGATACTTTGAAAAATACAACTCGGATCGACGGTATGGCTGAGGAGCTAAAATTTAGCCCAGATGGGCAAATGCTTCTAACTGTTTGGAGCTGGGGGAATGCGTACGTTTTCGATGCAAGATTGCAAACACTTTGGGCTAGGCCTGGAAGTATAAATCGACTGGCCCCTGATTCTCATTGGCAACGTTTTTTGTTTTCTAGTACACCGCCGCACGGGCCAGACTACGGCGAATTGGCGCTTCTAGATCGCAGTGGTGTCGCGCTTTACAGTTCGTTTGCCTGTGAGCAAACGGCGCAGTTTGCTGACAGGGCACAAAAAATCTTGATCACTGCGGCAAACGAGTATAACTCTGAGATGTGCCAGAACGAATTTTCAGAGCGATGGCTTGATCGAAACGGTAAATTAATAGACAAGCCACTAACGATCCCCGTAATTGATCCGCCAAACGCTGATCGCTGCGCGAATCGTTTAGAAAATTCCTCGAAAATCGATTGTTTTGATCGTAAGAATCGCGCGGTTTCAGTCGAGAACCTAGGCAGGTATACCAAACTTGCATTCGCGCCAAATTTTGCCTGGATGATTGCTACGTTTGACGCCGACTGGCAGAAAAAACACGAGTTGGTTTTTCTTAGGCGTGTACAAGAACCCTAGGGCGATCGCAGCAAAATTTAGTTTTCAGATCAAAGCATCCATCACAGACGCACTAACTCACAGCGCGTCTAGATTGATGAGCCTGAATTTCAGAAAGTGCTCAATTTTCTTTTATATTACGGAACTTTCGGGATTCAGGACGGCAATGATGAGGAGCAGTATGTTTAACGTAAATTGTGATTTAAAAATTCTCCAAGTACGCGCCTCGAGATTGATAAATAGCGGCGTTTATGTAATGAATCCAGCACTCAAACCAGCACTTGGCATTCGGGAATCTAATTAATGAAAAATGGCGTCGACGGCCAATATTTTCTTGAAAAGCCCCAAAAATTGTAAGTTGAGTTAAACCTAATGTAGCCTAGAAACCCAATAGCCTGGACGTCGCCGCTTGTGTGCCAACGCAAGTATTTGAACGACATTTCCCGACAACCGAAAAATCAAGGTAATGGGAAATCGAGTCAAATGAAACTGCCTGATTTCAGGCGGGTGTTCGATTCGAAAACGAGTCGGCATTGCGCAAATCGCAGCCAATGCAGAATCAAATTCGTCGCGATAACTAACACCTAATCCGCGCTGGCGAGACTCGTAAAACAAAACGTGATCAATGTGTTCTGCCCGAGCCGCCGCGTGAAATAGATAATTCACAGAAGCAATTCGCGCACCTGCGCTGCGACTACGTCACTGTCAATCAGCTCGACCACACCACGATCTATTTGGTCGGCGCGTCGAGCCGCTTCTGTCATCCACAGTGCTTCGATTTCAACCGTCGTCAAATTATCCAAGCTCTCAATTAGATCTAGTGCCAATTTCGCGCGCGCTTCGGAAGGTAGATTTAACGCTTCCGCAGCGATTTGTTTGGTATTCATGACGTAATGGCCCGCAGATGATGCGCAAGTGTGGCAAACCTCCAACCGAAATGTCGACTAATTCCAGTTCGATTTCAAAGTGCATTAAAAATGCGGCGGCCGATTTTCAATCTTATGAGCCCCAACGGGGCTTAATGTTATAGCCCAGGGCAACGCCCTGGGTTTGCGTTAATTGAAAGCCGGAGTCCTGAAAGGGGCGAAATTTGTCGGCAAACGTTATTTAAATCAATGGCTTGGCGGATATTTCGCCCTTTCAGGGCTTACCAATTTTATGTATGCAAGACCCAGGGCGTTGCCCTGGGCTATCACATTGTGCCCCGTCGGGGCACGACCAAACGGGCTTTGCTCTAATGGCTCAGCCGCCTGCAAAAAACTTAAAAAACTGTAGGCGAGCTTGCGTCGGTACAAGGTCAAACGGTTGATATTGGGCGTTACTAGACGCTTGGCATTCGCCGCCCCCTTTGAACCCAGGTTCACGTCTTCGCCGTAAATCGCAATTACACTCCCCGCCCCGCTTTGCCCCATGCAGTTCGCTTATGTTCCGTTTCTTTGAAAATCGGGTTGATGCCTATCCCGACAGCATTCCTGGCACGCCGCCGAAGGGTTTTTTCGCGTTTATTTGGCGGGCGACGGTGGGCATCCGGCCGCTGTTGCTGGGTTTGACGCTACTGACGGCGCTGATCGGTGCCTTTGAGGCTTTGCTGTTTGCCATGCTCGGGCGCGTGGTCGATTGGCTGAGCACGAGCACACCTAGCCAGCTGTTTGTAGAACAGAAGAACGCTTTATGGCTGTTGCTGCTGATCCTTTTTCTAAGCCCACTCGCGGTGTTTTTGCAAAATCTGATCAAACATCAAGCGCTGGCGGGTAATTTCCCGATGCGCATGCGCTGGATTTTCCATCGCCAGATGCTGCAGCAAAGCTTAAGTTTCTATCACGACGAATTCGCTGGGCGCGTCGCCGCCAAAGTGATGCAGACAGCACTCGCCGTGCGCGATACCTGGTTCATTCTGGCGGACATCATGGTGTTCATTTCGATCTATTTCATCACCATGGTAGGGGTCGTGGGTAGCTTTGATTTATGGCTGCTGCTGCCGTTTTTGCTCTGGTTGGTGTGTTATGGCGTGATGTTGCGTTATTTTGTGCCACGCCTCGGTCGAGTTGCCGAAGCGCAGGCCGACGCACGTTCACTGATGACCGGACGGGTGACGGATGCCTACACCAATATCAGCACCGTGAAGCTGTTTTCGCACGCACAGCGTGAGGCGCGTTACGTCAAGCAGTCGATGCTGGAGTTCATTCAAACGGTCTATAAGCAATGGCGCTTG
The DNA here is from genome assembly GCA_031409855.1 of Rhodanobacteraceae bacterium. GTDB lineage: Bacteria > Pseudomonadota > Gammaproteobacteria > Xanthomonadales > SZUA-5 > JANNYA01. The sequence goes on from JANNYA010000228.1 coordinate 3,501, forward strand.
ATCACTGGCTTTGAAGTACTGAATCAGATCTTAAGCATGTTCTTGATCGCTAGTACCGCCGGATTGACCCTGTGGCTTTGGACGCAAGACAAAGTCGGCATCGGTGCGGTGGCGGCGGCCACGGCGATGGCGCTGCGCTTGAACGGTATCTCGCACTGGGTGATGTGGGAAATGGCGAGCTTGTTTGAGAATGTCGGCACCGTGCGCGATGGCATGGATACCTTGACGCGTCCACACACTATTTTGGATGTTCCCGCCGCACTTCCAATCAAAGTACCGGCGGGTGAGCTGCGCTTTGATGATGTGACTTTCACCTACCCAAGCGCCTCACAGCCGGTGATCGGCCAACTGAACCTCACCATTAAACCGGGGGAGAAAATAGGTTTGGTTGGGCGTTCGGGTGCAGGCAAATCGACCTTGGTTAACCTGTTGCTGCGTTTTTACGACGTCAGCTCCGGACGTATTTTGATTGATGGCCAGGACATTGCCACGGTGCAACAAGACTCCTTGCGTGCAGCGATTGGCATGGTGACGCAAGACACCTCATTGCTGCATCGTTCGGTGCGCGAAAACATTGTCTACGGCCGCCCGGATGCGACGGAGCAAGAGATGCAGGCAGCGGCTGAGCGCGCCGAAGCGAGCGAGTTCATCGCCGAATTGTCTGATGCCAAAGGCCGCAAAGGTTTTGATGCGCACGTGGGCGAGCGTGGTGTGAAGCTCTCTGGCGGGCAACGCCAACGTATCGCGATTGCCCGCGTCATGCTGAAAGACGCACCGATTCTACTTCTAGACGAAGCCACCAGCGCACTCGATTCGGAAGTGGAAGCGGCGATTCAAGCGAGCTTGGACAAGCTAATGCAAGGCAAAACCGTCGTGGCAATTGCGCATCGCCTGTCAACCATTGCCGCGATGGATCGACTTATCGTGCTGGATCAGGGCCAAATCGTGGAAGAAGGCGATCACCATGCGCTGCTCGCGCGTCAAGGCATTTACGCCAAGCTTTGGCAGCATCAAAGCGGCGGTTTTTTGGCGGAAGATTAGCGCACGTGATCCATTTTTTCTAACGCAAACAGGGCTATCCAGGACAGAGGTGCTGCGGCGGCCTAGTGCGACTTTTAATGCGGCTTTGGCGGCGGTGTTTTAAGGTTCAAATCCGTCCCGAAAAATTACCCCCTCCAAGCGCAAGCACGCGGAAAATTCTGACGTGCCCGACGGCCCGGTCGCGGTGGTAGTTATGAAGCTACCTATCGCCAAAGGCGGCGTGTCGATTAATATTTCAAAGCTTTCGGCGCTGCCTTGCGTGAAATTCTGAGTTACGGTGCCTAAAAAGCGCTCGCCTTCACCGAAGCCATTCACGTCACAAGTGGCGCTGGCATAAAAACTGATGCGATAAGGCTGCGCTTGTGTCGCTGTGGGCACGTCGAGAAAGCCTTGAATGCGCAGCCCCGTCACCGTGCGCGCGAGGCTTTGCAACTCAGGAAAATTCTGCAGGCTATTGCTGCCGGAATCAACATCGTCCAGATCATTTGGCGTTAGCCCATTCGGTCCAAAAGCGCTTAGGTCGATGCCCAACGCATCGTGTAGGCGAATAAAATTATTCGCCACATCAATGCGCTGTGAACCGGTGCCGACATTCACGCCGACTTGGCTGAACGCGAAGAAATTCGGCGCGGATGCGCTGCCAATGGTGATGTCCTGCGCCGCATCTACACGCACCCCGGCACCGTTATTGCCGCGATCCAACACACCACTGCGATCAGTGCCAATCAGATTTCCCAATGCGCTCGAACCGGCCAAATTCGAGCCCTCAAACAACAGCCCGTTGTTGTTATTGCTGGCGATAATATTGCGCTGCGCCAATTCAACACCACCAACTTGCGTCACCGCGCTGTTGATCACCATGCCGTGGCCATTGCCACGCGCCGTTACGCCATCGCTTTGCACGCCAATGAAATTGCCTTCGATGCGCACATTGCTGCTGGGCTGTAAACAACTAAACGGCCCGCTGGTGGCGGTATGCAGGCCCGCGCCAAAGCCGGTAATCGCCAAGCCGCGCACCAGGATATTCGGCGCGCACAGCGCTAAACCGATGCCCGCCGTGCCGCTGCCGCGCAGCTCGATCTGCAACACGGCATTGCTGCCAACGGCGGCGGTATTGACGCTGCTACCGGCCTGCGTGTAGCCATCAATGCTCAGCGTTTCATTGATCGCTGGCAGCGTGCTCGCAACGCCCAGTACAAACGGGCCGGTGCCCGCAATGGCAAATTCAATCCTGTCCGCGCCTGCGCTGCTATTCGCAGCGGTGATTGCTTCGCGTAACGAGCAGTTGCTGTCGCAAATGTCTGAGCTGTCGGCAATTTGCGTCACGGTAAAGGTCGCGGTGTGCGCGGCGTTGCTGAGTAAAATCAGCGTGGCGATCCGAAAAAGTGCTTGCATGTCAGTTCCCCTCAAAGCCATTTGCAAAAATGAAATATTGAAACGGATGGCGCGTTTGCAACGGGTTTGGCGTCACCATTGCTGGTAACGGTTGCGGTGGCGGCATTTAACTGAGCCGAAAGGCTCAAGCCCAAACTCACCGTCAGTGCGGCGGCAAAAATAGTGCCGTTGCGATTCATGCAAGTTTTCCTGGGCAATGAATTGATTGGGAAGAGTATGGGCGCGCGTAATGGCGCTGCATACCTGTCTTTTGATAGGTGTGACTGCGCCAGATTCGCCGGTACTGGCTTACTCAAAACCATTGCGATAAATGTTTGGATTGATCACTGGCTCGCCATAAATGAAGTCATCGACAAAAACAATATCTGAGCTGCCATTGTTGTCATTTGGGCCAGCAACCGTATTGCCTGGGAAGATCAGTGCCCGCGATATTTGCGGCTGGCCATTGTCGGTGAAATAGCCTATGAAGGAAAACCCACTACTGCTTGGTGATGTCGCCGAGGCCAATAAGCTTTCGCCGAAAGACCCGAAAATTTGCACTGCGGTTGTGCCCGCGTTGTCGACGTCGGAAAAAATCGCGCCAAAGCCGCTAACTAAGGCTGGGGTGGTAGTACCCGGTACAAAAAACCTGACTTCATAACGATGATTACCTAAAGCAGTGAAAAGTCGCTGCGGGCTAAAAGCCTGAAATGCACTGGTGTATGTGGCATTGATATTGCCAAAGTTTGCCGCCGCCGGCTGGCCGGCACCGGCATCGGTGCTGGCACCACTGACTTGAAACGTGCTGCCACCAGGAGAAGGCACCAGCACCATGCCGCGCGGTGAGTTCACGTTGAAGAAATCAGCCGGAAGTGCATTCGGCGCGGAAAATGTTGCTGGTACGCCGTCCCAATTGACCTCGCGCCGCAAGCCGCCGAAGGAACCATTAGCACCCGCAGTAGTGCCGCCGCCTAGATCAACGCGAAATTGATCGCGCACTATAGTTACCGCCGCAAGATTGCCTGCGCCGTTACGCGTGGTGATCTGCGCATGCGCAGTGGCAGTGAAGCAAAGGCTAAATGCTGCCGCGATGGAGAGGTGATGGGTGTTCATTAGCTTGCCTTTTTATGGAGTCGGACTACTCAAAGCCATTCGCAAAAATTGCGTTCAATTGTGGCGCGGCAATACAGCTTGAAAACTCACTGGTATTGCCGAGCGCATCGGTGGCGGTTGCGGTGATCACGCTAGAAGCGTTATTCGGCGGTACTTTAAGTGTGATCGAGAAATTCTCCGCTGCGGCACTGAAGTTCACGCTCGTGGCCGCCAAGCGCAGGCTACCTTCGCCATTGCCACTGCTATCACAGCTGTCGCTCTCATACAGCGTGATCAAGTACGGCGCATTATTGGTGGCTGCCGGAACGTCTAAAATGCCATTGACGGTGATGCTGCTGGCGCTGGCGCTGGCGTCAGTCAACACCGGAAAGTTTTGTAGATTATTCGGCCCGCTATCCACATCATTGATGTCGTTCGGCGTGATGCCGAAGCCGGCTAAGTCAATCCCTGGGCCGGTGTTTGCGGCGTAGTCATTTGCTGCGAGTTGATTGCCCGTGCCTGTGCCGGTTACAACGATGCCGCTGGCGTTAAAGCTCATGGTGTTTGCCAAAATGCCGCTGCCGCCGACGATTACGTCGGACGCATCGTTGATAACAACGCCTGTACCACCGTTGCCGCGATTGGTACCTGGCAGTAGCCCGGTGCCAATCAAATTGTTTTGCACCACGCTGCCGCTTGAGGCCGCACCCGCTATATGCACGCCTTGTAAGTTGTTGCTGGAAATGAGGTTGCGATCCGCTAATGCAGGCCCGCCGATCAGCACTTGGGTGTTCGCAGCCAGCACGCCGTGGCCGTTTGGGAATGGCACGCCATTGGCCAACAGGCCGATAAAGTTGCCGCTGATGCGCACGTTGCTACCCTGCACCGAACAACTCGCGCTAGCGTTCATTTGGGTGGCAATGCCAGCGCTGGAAAATTGCGTGATTGACAAGCCGCGTATGCTGACATCGCTGGCGCAGATCATGAGTCCAAAAATCACCGAGCTACCGTTGCGCAACTGTATGCCTACATTTGCATCTGAGCCGATGCTAGCGGCGTTTTCCGATGCGCCAGGCTGGCTGTAGCCATCAATGCTCAGTGGCGCAGTGATGGCTGGCAAAAGCGTAGCTACAGCAATCGTGAGCGGCGCATTGCCCGGAATAGCAAAGCGAATCTGGCTCACGTCACTGTTGCTATTGGCCAGCGTGATCGCTTCGCGCAAGGTGCATTCATTGCTGTCGTCCGGTACGTCGCAGCCTAGAGCGTTTGGTCCAATGTCCAGTAGCGAATCGACTGCGATTCCGGGCAAGGCATCGCTGGCCGGCACGCAGGCGGAAAACTCCGAACTGCCCTCTGGACCGGTGGCGGTGCTAGTGATTTGCACGCCAGCCTCCAGTGCATCGTCGGTGTTTAGGCTGAAGCTAAAATTTTCACTACCACCGGTTAACTGCACAACTGCCGCACCCAGCAAGCGTTCGCCTTCGCCATGACCGGAGGCATCGCATGCACTATTCGCGTACACGCCAATCGTGTAATTGGTGGCACTGAGCGCGCTCGGCACGTCCAAAGCGCCGCTGATTTGGATGCCGGCGGCGGTGCGCTCGGCGCGCGTGATTACCGGGAAGTTTTGCAGGCCGTTCGGGCCAGTGTCGGCGTCATTGAGGTCGTTCGGGGTCACACCATTCGCATTTAAATCGATGCCGATATTGGCGCTGTCAAAAATGCGATTGTGGATCCAACTGTTTTCGCTAGCGGCGGAATTAAGGGTAGAAATTCCACGACCATTAAAACGAATTAAGTTCGGTGCGGTGCTCGTTCCAATCACAATTTTATCGACACCAAAACTCAACGCAATCGCGACGCCGTTGCCACGATTCAACACGCCGGCTTTATCAGTCCCGATCAGGTTGCCAAGGACAATCGCTGGTGCTTGACGCGCGTTGCTAAATGCGATGCCTGCGTCACCATTACTTGAAATAACATTGCGATCTTTCGGATTGTTCGACCCAATCGTAAGCGTCGATCGAGTGGAGTTAATTCCGTCATCTGTATTGCCTTCTGGTGTTATCCCGTCACTTGCGAGCCCTATAAAATTCCCCACGACATTGCCAGAGATAACGGCACTGGGGCACACTGCCCCATCAGATCGCGCGCCGATCTGTATGCCTTTTTGCGTAAAGTTTGTCAGCGACAAGCCCCGGATCGTGACATCGTTGGCACACACCGCCAATCCAGAAGTGCTTGCTCCAGCATTGCCGCCACTAATGCGAATTCTCAACACCGCGTTGCTCACCTTTGGATCAGTATTGACCGCGGTACCGGACTGCGAATAGCCATCAATCAACACGGGCGCGGTAATGCTTGGCAAAGGCGACAATGGCTGAATCAGCAACTCGCCAGTCGTCACTGCCGGATTGATGGCAAAGTTGATGACGTCGCCCACTGGCGTTGCATTCGCCACGATAATCGCATCACGCAAACTGCAATGTGCCGCGTTGCAGCTGCCATCGGCGACATCGTTGGTGGAATTGACCACCAGCGGCGGCGGATCTAGCGCGGCGCAGCTCGAAAACTCGGAGGTGCTGCCTGAGGGGGTAGTCACAGTGGTGGTAATAAACGAACCAAACGGCGGTTGGCTGGCGAGTGGAATCGCGAGGTTGATCGGCGTCGAACCCGTTCCCGCCGCGCCCGAGCTGGACGGTGAAGTCGCCGTGCCAAGCAGTAATTCACCCTCACCGTGGCCTGAGCTATCGCAGCTGGCTGTGGCGTAGGCGGTGATGACAAAGGTGATCGTACCGGTCGCGGGGCGCCGAAGCGTGCCCTGAATTTGCAGGCCGCTAGCGGTGCGCTGCGCAGTGAAGCCGTCGTCTAAAAAGTTTTGCTGGCCATTACCGCCGTCATCTAAATCAAAATTGTCATTGAGTGAAACGCCTTGAATGTTTCCAGGCTGACCAACCAAATCAATTCCAAGTTGATCGTTCGAAACAAAGCGGTTGAAATTTAACCGATTATTAAGTCCGATCATAACTTCTATTCCAATCCGATTATGGGCAATCAGATTTGGAGCCGCAGCAATACCAATCGTCGTAGATGTCACGGACGGGCCTAGGTTGATTCCTATTCCCCCAGTTCCAAGATTCAAAATAGTCGTTTTATCGGTGCCGATCAGATTGCCCATGATGACTGAACCGCTTGCACCAGCATTAGAAAGTAAAATTCCTGTGAAAGCGTTTCCAGAAACGACGTTTCGATCAGCAAGCGTGCTACTGCCAACCGTAATTGGCACACGGCTACCGAAAATGCCTTCGCTGTTTCCGGCTGCGGTTACCCCGGAAGTGGTCAAACCCACAAAATTCCCAAATAAAAGCCGTTGCTTGGTGCAGTGGCGCAGAGCGTGCCACTATTATCGGTGCCAAAAACAATTCCGACTGACGCAAATCGAGTAACCGATAAACCCTTAATCGTGACATTGCTTGCACATGCTGCAATGCCGCGACCGGCTGCACCTAACAAAACGCCATCCACGCGAATACGCAGCAGGGCGTTACTCGCCACCGGATCATCATTGACGCGCGTGCCGGTTTGCGAATAGCCGTTAATCGTTACTGGCTGCGTGATGGTCGGCAAAGGCGTGCTGGGTTGGATCAAAATTTCGCCGCTTCTAGGAACCAGGAAGCCAAAATTAATGCTGTCAGTGGCGGCTGTCGCATTGGCGGCCGTTAATGCTTGGCGCAGCGTGCAACTCGAGCTGCAGGTGCTACCCGCGGTATTTAGCGCGCTGTTGACTACAAACGTCGCAGCGCTAAGCGATGCGGAAATACTTAGGCCTAAGGCCAGGATCATAAAACGGTTCATGCTTTTCATTTTAGTACTCCAGTAGCCACACACCAAGCGTTTGCGCCGATTCACGAACATTTTAGTCGTCGATTAGCGTGCCGCATACCTGTCTTTTGATAGGTATGGGCGCAGGCTGAGACAAAACAAAAAGACTGCGAAAAATTTGGCAAAGCTAGACATCGTCGGCACCTATTTTTAGTCAAAACCTTGGCTAAGGCACCGTAAAACACGCCGAAAACTCACTGCTATTGCCGGTCGCACGCTCAGTGGCAATCGCGGTGACGACGCTGCCTGTGGGCAAGAGCGATCCGAAAAACACGCTGCTAAAACTTTCGTCGGTGGGTCCCGTGCTGGTGAAGGCGATGGTTCGGAAAAATGCATCGCCTTCGCCACGACCGCTGCTGTGGCAGCTGGCGCTGACATAAAAATCGATGTCATAGATTCGGCTGCCAGCGCTTGCCGGGCGATCCAGCGTGCCAGCAATGCGGGTGTAGCCGCTCGGGCGCAGGTTATTCGCGGCGGTAAGCACCGGAAAGTTTTGTAAGCCATTGGGGCCGGTGTCAACGTCGTCCAAATCATTGGGCACAGGAAAAGTTGTAATAAATGCAATTGGGCGCGGTGTGTTGCCAGAAAAGCGATTGCCACGGATGCGCACACCGGTGCTGGCGCCACTGAAAAACACCGCGCCGTTGACGGTCGCACCGGAAAATACATTGCCCGCACCGGCAGTCACGCCGCCGATTTGGATGTTGTTACCGCCGATAATTTGGATCGCATCGCCAATAGTCACGACGCTGGCTAAATCTTCGGAACGCCCGAAGATATTGTTCAAAATCACCGAATTTGATGCGCTCATGTTGATGCCGGAGATTGTGCCCAAGCTCAAGACAATATTGCGCTGACTGAAAAACGCGTTGCGATCTAGGCTGGAAATACTGCCGACTTGAATCTCGTTAAAGCTGGACACAGCGGTGTTGCGCCCAGCAAATTTGCAGCCCAAAACGCGCAATCTATTGGCGTTGTTGAGAATACTTAAGCTGCCGCTGCCGGGCGGATCCAAGTTGACAAATTCAATGCCGCGAACCGTACTGCCAAGTGCGGCTGGTGCGAATTCCAGGCGCTTGAAAAAGCGAATTTTCAAATTCGCATTGGTGCCTTGGGCTAAACCATTAAGCGTGCTTCCCGGCTGGGTGTAGCCATCTAAAATGATCGGGTTCGCGACAACGACCGGGAAATTAAACTCGTGCGGGCCAGCGCCCAAAATACTGAAGGCGATGGTGTCAATGCTCGGCGACGTGGTGGCGGCGTTTAAGGCATCTTGCAGTGTGCAGCTGGCGGCGCAACTGCCAGTGGTGCCCGTTGCGGTGCTTTTGACGGTGAATGTCGCAGCATGGCTGAGGGTTTGGATCGCGGTGAATAACAGTGCGGCGGTGAGGAATTTTATTGGCTTTGTTTGCATGATTGTGGCTCCGAAATTTAGCGGGTAGATGTGATGGTGTGCTTAGTTTCAGTGCGGGCAAGCGCCGACGCTACCTGTCTTTCGATAGGTGTAGTAAAAAAAGCGGCGACAAAACACAGCGCGTTGAATCCGTAAAAATGTCGTGCTTGGCGGTACCCATGTGAGTGCTACAATACCGTGCACGGTATTTGAATTTGCACCTCTGGAGCGCACCCATGAAAACATCTTTTGATCTTGATGATTCGCTATTAGAGCGCGCACGCCGACGCGCGCGCCGCGACAATTTGACGTTGAAACAGCTAGTAGAGAACGGGCTACGCTTAGCGCTTAAAGAGCCAAAATCCAATACCGCTCTAGCCGCGTTTAAATGGCCGGTGGCCATGAATGCGCTGCTGCAGCCTCTGACAACGTTGAGTGTCAATCAAGCCATTGCGGCACTCAATGAAGACTCAACACGAAGCTTGGAACAATCGTGATCGCGGTTGACACGAACATCTTAGTCTATGCCTACGCCGCACGTTTTGAGCAGCACTAGCCTTGTCCAATTAGGTATGATCCTGAGCGAGCGACGTGAATCCAAGCAGG
>JANNYA010000229.1:0-12302 GCA_031409855.1 Rhodanobacteraceae bacterium
ACTTGCCAATAGCTCGACGCAAGGTAAGTGCTAAGTACTCCTGCGGCCGTGCGTGACAAAAAACACGCCGTTGCAATTTTAATCGTAGATTAGATCGGCGCGAATAACACTCGCGTCTTTTCCTTCGCCTTGCATCACGCACGAGAACGGGCCAGATTTTTTCGTAACACCGATAGTGAGCTCGGCTTTGCCTGACACCACCGTGTTGCCATCGCCATCTTTGCTGAAAGCAGTGATTTGGTAACTGTCAATTTCTACGTCACTTTCCGCGACCTTACGCGCAATTTCGTCCTTGCAAATTTGCTCCAACGGCGAAACTTCCTTGGCACACGCCACAACCAAGCCCGCGCTGGCGAGTACAAAAAGTAATCTGCGAATGGGCATGGGCGCTCTCCTCAACACGGATGTCTAGTAACGCACAACCGAGGGATCAATATCACGTGCATATGTATCGATACCGCCCTCAACATTGAAAATTTCTGTAAATCCTAGCCCACGGAAGTGCTCGGCCGCTTGCTTAGAGGAGTTGCCGAAATGGCATAAAAAAGCCAGTGGTTGGGATTTGTCGAGCGCTTCCAGGGAGCTTAGCGTGTTGCCTTCAAGCACCCTGGAGGGCAAGGGGAAAGGCGCACGAATGCGGTCATGTTCTGGGCGCACGTCAATAATCAAGGGCGGATGCGCAGATTTCATTGCCGCTGTTAAAGCGCTTACCGACATTGGTTTCACTGCCGACGGCGCGTTTGGGTTGGTGATACTTAGGCCTGAGCCTTGCAAAGATTCTACCCAATCGATCCGCAAACCTTTCGCGCGCTGTGCCGTTTGCACATCCATATACACGGTTAAATCTTGCGCAATTGCTTTGATCTCATGGCCCTCAACTGCCGCCAATTGAAAACTGGCCTGCCAACGACCATCGATACGCATATGCAGCCCGAGGTTAGGTTCGTCAGCCATGCCTGCACGTATTGCTGTTGCCGCTGCGCTGCTGACAAAAATCTCTGGTGGGCTGCGATCAGGTGCGGCAACGCCGAGCAATTGGTGCAGCTCGCCGGTGTTATACAGCTGCATGATGATATCGCTGCCACCCACCAACTCGCCTTTAACATAAAGCTGCGGAATCGTGGGCCAGTTGCCGTAAGTCTTGATCCCTTGGCGGATTTCATCGTCGTTCAAAACATCGACGCCAACAAAGCCCGGCACCAAATTATTTAGTACGTCCGCTGATTTTGCAGAAAAGCCACACCGAGGTTGTTCGGGCGTGCCCTTCATAAACAATACGACTGGATGGCTCGCCAAAATTGTAGAAATTTGACGGTGCACAGCGGAATTCACAACAGCACTGCTCATGGCGAGCCTAGTTTAAAAACGGTGCGGAATTGTGCGCCCCTGTTTTAGAGTTTTGCATCCCGCACCGTAAATAAATCGCCGCATTCGTTAGTGCTTTCATCTAACGGTGGCTAAGATAAATAGTTTTGTAACATAGCTCGACTGGATTGGCGGTTTCGTCATTGCAAACGCTGTCAAGCAATCTCGTCGTTTAAAGCTAGATTGCTTCGCGGTGCTCCCCATGAACTCCATGCATAAGTCATTGATTTTTCGTCATTGCGAACGCAGTGAAGCAATCTTGTTGTACAAAGCTAGATTGCTTCGCTGCGCTCGCAAAGACGAAGTTCATGGTCTCGAAGCAGCCGCTTTGCAGCTGAAAACTCGCAAAGACGCGACGCAATTAAGCACGTAGCGCGCTGATCAAGCCCTCAACGCCATTCTTAATTAGCTGCCAGGCCAAAATAAAATCTTCGTGGTCACCCTGATAGGGGTCAGGCACGTCAGGCCGCCCTGTTTCGACGGCAAAATCCAGCAGCAGCTTAATTTTATCTTCAAAGCCGGGCGGGCAAAGCGCTAGCATATCCGCCACATTGCGCTCGTCGTGTGCGATCAGCAAATCATAATCATAGAAATCTTGCGCTTTCAGGGTTTGTGCGCGGTGATCCTTGAGATTCAATCCGGCCGCACGCGCAATCGCTTGGGTGCGCAAATCCGCAGGCTGGCGCGCGGTACCCGCGTAGGTCGCGCGTGAGGAAAATTCCAGACTATCAAACCCGGTTTCCTGTGCGCGCTTCTGCGCTTGCACCAAGCTCAGCGGTGAGCGGCAAATATTGCCCATGCAGACAAACAAAATTTTGCGCGCCACTAGTCGTGCGTGCGGTGCAGCGACGCTCGGCATGCTCGGCGCAGCGGCGTTTGGCATGCTCGGCGCAGCGGCGCTGGGCATGCGCAGTTTCACTGCAACACGATTAACTAATTGCAATTGCGCTTCGACGCGCTGCAAATCGGCGGCGGTGTCAATGCCGGGTGGAATTGCAATGGGTGCGGTGGCGACGACGATCTCTAAGCCCAAGCTGAGCGCGCGCAGCTGTTCCAGCGACTCGGCACGCTCCAGTGCACTTTGCGGCGCAAGCGCTAATTGCTTCAACGCACCAGCCCGATACGCATATAAGCCCAAATGCCGCGCGAAAGGTAGCAGCTCTGGTAATTGACGCTCAAGTAAAGCATTACCACTGCCACCCCCGTCAATAACGTTTGAGCTAAATGCATCGCGTGCATAAGGAATCGGCGCGCGACTGAAATACAGTGCGCGTGCATCGTCGCGCACGACTACTTTGACGCAATTGACGTCAAATAATTCAGCGACCGAGGTAATCGGCGTACTCAAAGTCGCAATAGACGCGCGCCGATTTGCCTCCAGCAAGCTAATGACGCTTTGCAGGCACTCAGGCGGCATCAAAGGTTCATCACCCTGCAGATTGACCACGATAGTGTCGTCTGCCCAGCCTAGTAGTTGCGCACATTCGGCAAGCCGATCCGTACCCGTTGGGTGCTCAGCGCGGGTCATACAAACCACGACGCCAAGCTGTCTGCCGATTTCTGCGATCTCCGAACTTTCGGTGGCGAGAACGACGCTGGCATTACGTTTGACGCCTTCTACGGACGCGGCAAACAGCAGCGCACGTTCGATTACGTGCGCCACAATCGCTTTGCCGGCCAGCGGCAGCAAGGGTTTATTTGGTAGCCGCGTGGATGCTAGGCGCGCAGGGATTGCGATGATTAGGCTCATAAACTTTTAATTGGCCGGTAATCGGCACGATGCTCGATAATAGCGCGATCATGCCAAGTGGATTTTGCGCACCCGTTGCGTCGCCGTGAAATTATCTCGGCAAGACTTCTTGTACTTCACGTTTCGCAGCACGCGGGGCGGTTTGTTTGATAACCAGTGGCTTTTCCCAGCTGCCGGTGATTTTATAATTTGCCGCCAATGCGCTTTCGCCCTCCAAAACGCGCTGCGCAAGTAGGCCCGCCGCCGCACCCGCCGGGCCGCCCGCGATCGCCCCCACCATGGGCAAAACGCCAATTTTTGGGCTGACTAACGCGGTTTGCTCATAATCGCGGGCGCTTAAACCGGTGCGACCGATCACGGTAATGTCAGCCGCCGGCGCTTTGATTTTTAACCCTTCGGTGTAGGCGTTGCCGGCGTCAAAACTAAAATCGCCTTGGATTTCGGTGAAGCTCATCCCGGTTTGAAAAAAGTCACGAAAATCTAGCGCTAATCGGCGCGGCAGCTCCCGCACGCTAAGCAAGCCAAATAGCCGCCCCGCGCCTGGATCGAGCTCTAAAAATCGGCCGCTGCCAACCCATACATTGAGCCGTCCATGCAGTCTTGCTAGGGCAAATTCAATCGGCGCGCCTTGCCAGTCTGCGTCTATTTCAGCCAAGGTTTGGCCGCCCGCGACGTGCCCAGAAAAGCCTAATCCCGCTAGCATTCGCCCAAGATCCTGCGCAGAAAAACGCAGCTTAAAGCTAGACAAGCCTTGCGCGCCGACGCCCTGCCAATCGCCACTGCCGGTTAGCGTCAAATCGGCTGATTTACTATCCAACAGATCAATGCGCATGCCCTTGGGTGTGGGAAAACTTTCCCAGCGCGTTGCCCCCAGTTTCGCGCTGCCTACGCTTAGATCTTCAACATACAAATGCAGGGTCGGGATCGCGCGCGGGTCAATTTGGATGTGCGTATTTTCCGGCTCTGGCGTGTTTTCCGGCTCAGCTTCGCTTGAAGGTAGATGTAAGTGAGTAAACTGGGCGGTGATTGCTTGGGTCGGCAAATCCGTACGCCATGTGATATGCCCAGACGCAGCGGTGCTGTCGAGGTTTAATTTCCAACCTTGCGCGTTGGGCTTGGCGTTGAGGCGCATCGCGCCGGGGAACTGTGCCAGCGCGCCGGTCAGCCGGTCCGCTTGCAGGGTCACATCGGCTAAACGCACTGTGCCCGCAGCGGTGGCGGTCGAGCCCACTAATGCCGCCCACTCGGCAAAATTCAGCTCCGCCAATTTCCCAATTATGCGCAACCCCGCTTTCGGCAAGGCGCTGGTATTTTGTAAAGCGCTGGTATTTTGTAAAGCGCGGGTGTTTTGTAAAGTGCTGGCACTTTGCACGCCACTTTGATCTTGATCGCCTAAAACCAGCGTGCCGCGAAATTCACGCCCGGCGCGTTCGATACCCTCCGGGCCGAGCGATGCATCGCGGCCTAGCTCAGCAAGAAAACGCACGCCGCCGGCGATTTCCAACACCAGCGCGCGCTGCGAATTCGCCTCGCTCGGTAGCGATAAGCGCAGCGCGCGTTGAGTTTCGGCGCGCTTACCCAGCGGCGGTGGTAGCTCGATCGCGACACCTTTTAGATCACTGAGCAATTCGGTTGTGGTCAGAGATTTGCCATCGGTGCCCGCAACGGTGCGCACGCGCACATCCCACTGCGAGGTGCCGCTAATTTTTGCCAGGATCGGCGCCAACACTGCCTCTTGCCCAAACAAATGATTGGCCGCCATCTCGCCGCTCAAAGAGGCGTCAATAACGACGTTGGCGCTGCCAGTATGGCTGGCACCGACGGCAGCATTTAAGTTGATTGGCAAGGCGTTTTGTAAGCCAGACAAATTTCGCGCGGTGAAACCCTGGCGATCAAAAGTAATCTTGCCATCCACCTCACTCAGGCTTAAGCGCCAATCCGGGTTCAGCAAACTGGATTGACGCAAAGTTGCCACGCCATCGACAACGCGTTCGCCCAAATCAGCGCGCAGCGGCAGTCTTAGCTTAAGCTCGACTGCGGCATCACCCAGCACGTTCAAACCACTAAAATGGCTACCAAAGTCGCGCCCAATCGGGCTTGCGCGCAAAAGCGCCAGCAATGCAGCAGAATCTTTGCCGCCACTCATTTGAAATTGCGCGACCGGATCGCTAAAACGCGCGATGCCGCCGGTTAAGCTGGCAATAGGATTTTCGGCAATCTCGCCGCGCGCCTGATGCACCACCAAACTATCGTTGATGAGGCTAAAGTCACCCGCGTTGATTTTGATGGCAGGCCAGTCTGGCGCGAATTTAATTTCTGAGTTATTGAGCTCAAAGGCCGCTTCAAAACGACCCTGCGCCGCACGAAAAGGAAACGTGAAGCGCTTCATGGGGCCGCGATACACCGCACGCGCGCGCCCGGTTTGCCCGCGAATAAGTCCTGCATCTAGCCATGCAATCGCCTTTGGCGACATTCTATCGACCGCCCAAAACTGCCCGGCGTAGGCAATATTGCCCCGACTCACATCCAGGGTGAGCAGTATTTGCGGCACCTCCTCGGCATTTTTTTCAATGGACGCAAACGCCGTAGCCTCATAGCCAGGCGCGCTCAAAGCAACGTCCGCTATTTCGGCGGTGTAGCCCTGCGCCCAGCCGGTGGGTGCTGGCCATAGCGCGGCACGAAGCGCGATTTTCTCAACCTTGATGGGTTTGCGAAAACTTAACGGTGCATCGAACATGAAGTGATTGCCAGTCAGCGCCAACGCTGCCCCTTGCGCGTCGGCTTGCAGTTGAATATCGGCATTATTAATGCCTGGGATTTTACCATTGGGCAAAATACTTAGGCCTTGCACCTTTAACTCCGTACGCCACGGCCGACTAGGCCCGAGCTGCGCACGTAGTTCGGTAAGTTTGCCGCTTAGCGAGAACTCCGCCAGGGTGCGCGCTTGCTCAAGCGCTAAATGTGCCCCAGCCGCTTGCGAAATGGCCGCTAGGTCAATCCCGGGGCCTGCAGCTAACTCTGCCGCCGCTGACTTTGGTTGCCCGGCAACCAACGAAATTGTGCCAGCATCACTGAGCGTTGCAGCAAATGGCATTGCTCCAGCCATCGCAGGGTTGTTAGCGCTGCCGACGTCAGCGCCTAAGCTGAGCGTGCCCAGCCAGTCATGGCCATTGTGGCTGCCAAATTTTAGGCTGGCGGTAGCTTGCTGGCGCGCATCGAAAGTGCTCAGCTTTGCATAACCGCTGCTCGGCTTATTGTTGACAAGCGTCAGCCAAAGTTTGCTGTTGAGGCTGCCTGCGAGCATTGTCGACTCATCGCCAGCATCGCCGATATCGCCACGACGAAACAAAGTTGCAATAACCCGCAGGTCATCCAGCGTTGTCGCAACCGTTTCACCGTAAAGCCTTAACGTCCCGGTGCGCTCTAGCCAATGCGCCCGCAGCGCTATTTGTCCGCGCGAGGGCAAGCTGTTGCGTGTAGGCGCGGAAAACTGCAATCCGGCGCGAAGCACTTCGCCCTGACGCCGCAAAATAAGCGAAACGCCGTCAAAATGACTCAGCTTGCCCGCCAAAGGCCGCACCGTAATGGCGGCATTGCGGATGGATAATTGCCCCACCGAATTCAACAGTGCCAGCTGCTGCGCACTGGACAAAGTAATAGCTTCGCGATGCCCCAAGCCTTCAAGTTGCCAGCCCGAACTAGTTTGCGTCAGTGTCAGCTGCGCGCCCAGCACCGAAAGATCCTGCACCCAACGTCGCCCGGGAATAAAGCCAAAAGGATCCAGCTCAATTTCGGCGTTCTCGATGTTTAATCCGCTTTTGGGCACCGCGCCATTTTTGCTGTTCGCACCAATCGTTAATGCCTGAATCTTTAGCTTCGGCCGTACTTGCCAGTCTGACTGCACACCTTCAATACCCACTTCGCTCTGTAACCAAGCACTGAGTTTCTTTTCCACCACTTCGGGGTGTGCAGCCAACCAAGGAAGCGCCAATTTGGCTAAGGAAATGACTAGCGCACACCCGACAATTCCCAGCGCGATCATGCGCACTAGAAAACGCCGAAACCTGCCGCGTGCTTTAGTCGCTGCTGTCACAGCAGTACGACATCGTATTGCTCGGGTGGGTACTGTTCTTCGGCCTTAAATCGAATGGTCTTTCCGATGAAAAGCTCAAGTTCGGCCAGTGCCGCAGACTCGTCATCAATAATGCGATTAACGACATCAGTGGCAGCGACGACCAGCAGACTTTCCGCCTCAAATTGCCGCACCGAGCGGGTAATCTCGCGAAATACTTCATACACCATGGTTTCCACCGATTTGACCGTGCCGCGCCCGCTGCACGCGCTGCATGGGTCGCACAACTGGCGTTCCAAGCTTTCCGTGGTGCGCTTGCGCGTCATTTCCACCAAACCCAGTGGGCTCATTTCATAGACGGTGGTTTTTGCGTGATCTTTTGCCAGCGCTTTCTCCAAGGTACGCAGCACCTGGCGGCGATGTTCTACATCATGCATATCGATAAAATCGATGATGATGATGCCGCCCAAATTGCGCAGGCGCAGCTGGCGCGCAATCGCTTGCGCCGCTTCCAGATTAGTTTTGTAAACCGTTTCTTCTAAGTTGCGCGTGCCTAAAAACCCGCCGGTGTTGACGTCGACCGTGATCATCGCTTCGGTTTGCTGAATCACCAAGTGCCCGCCACTTTTCAGCTGCGCGTTCTTACCTAGCGCGCGCTGAATTTCATCTTCAACGCCATACAAATCGAAAATTGGCCGTTCGCCCGGATAGTGCTCAATGCATTTGGCAAGCTCGGGCACGAACTGCTCGGTGAATTTTTCTGCGCGCTCCAAGGTCTCGCGTGAGTCGATCCTTACTTTTTCGATGTGGGATTTGCGCATATCGCGCAACACCCGCAAAAACAGCGGCAAATCTTCGTAAATCCGGGTGCCGACTTTGCTGGTTTGCACAGCGGCATTTAAGGAAACCCAAAGCTTTTCCAAATACGCCACGTCTGCGCGTAATGCCTCATCACCTGCGCCTTCGGCGTTGGTGCGCAAAATAAAGCCGTGCGTTGAGGCGCTGGCTACATCCGCCATAATCGCTTTCAGGCGCGTACGTTCCAGCTCATCTTCGATGCGCGCGGAAACGCCGGTCATTTTCGTGTTCGGCAAAAGCACCAAATAGCGCGAAGGAATGGACAGATGCGTGCTTAAACGTGCGCCCTTGCTGCCTATCGGGTCTTTCACGACCTGCACGATCACTTCTTGGCCTTCGCGCACCAATTGCTCAATCGTTAAATTTGCTGGGGTGCTTGTTTGCCGTGTCGCCTGTTCGGCCGGATTTGATGCGCCATCCGCAACTTCGCTTTCTAAGCTGCCGCGCAAAATGTCGGAGGCATGCAAAAACGCGGTGCGCTCCAAGCCCAGCTCGACAAACGCTGCCTGCATGCCCGGCATGACGCGCTGAATCCGGCCCTTGTAAACATTTCCCACCAGTCCGCGACGCTTCGCGCGCTCAATAAACACTTCTTGCAACATGCCATTTTCGACATGCGCCACCCGCGTTTCCCGTGGCGTGACGTTGATTAAAATTTCTTCAGACACGGCTCGCTTCTTTAAAGCAGGAACGGGAAATTTCTTTGTACATAACTTGCCCTCGGCAAAGGCAGGCGTTATTCAATGCGCACTCAAGGTGCGGACACTAACCCGCGCGGCGTGAAACGTAGCGAAACAGGCAGTAATTCCGCAATTGTTGGCATTTCCTTGGCAACTTGTTCAGCTCAACCTGATGTCTAGGTAGCTCTGGTCAGTCGCATTTTGCAGTTCGTATCGCCATCGCTTAACCACACGCCAGATGATCTTGCGCTTGCGCTGAAATAAAACTGCCATATACAAACATTACAGTTGTCACAATTCACCCTGGCGAGCGATTTATGAAATTCAATGTCAAAAAAGTTTTACTTGCATCTGCCCTTGCTGGCCTATTCGGTCAAGCACACGCAGACGTGACGATCGACGTCTTTGGTGACTACGAAGTCATTTTTGAAAGTCTGTTTCAGGCGGACGCGAACTATTTCAGCAACGATTTTGACAGCCGCACTGGCGCCCTGCTTACCCCGGCGCAACGCACCAGCAATACCTTCATCGATGATACCGGTATGCGCCGTGGTGAGTTGATCTTCAAAGGCAAGAACGCACGCAATGATTGGTCTGTCGCTTACGAAGCGCGTGCAAATCGTTGGTTAGACGTGTTTTATCGGGCTAAAATCGGCGGTTTCTCTGCGTTTCGCTTGGGCCAATATAAGCAGCCGAACAGTTTGGAAGAGCTGTCCGCCACCAAACACAATGACTTCGTAGCGAAATCCCTCACCACCAGCGCGTTTGCGATTGCGCGTCGCTTGGGCGTGGAATATTCCACCGGCGGCGTGCCCTGGACGATGACGGGCTCGATATTCAGCCGTGAATTATCGAATAACGGGCAAAAATCCGCCGGTTACGGCCTGCGCGGAACCTATGCGCCGATTATGAATATGTCGGACACCGTTTCTGGGCAAGCCGATCAAGTTTTGCACTTGGGGATTTCCGCGATTGGCTATGATCCATCCAAAGACACGGTCCGTATCAACGTACGCCCAGAAGCTGATTTCGCCAATATCCGCTTGATTGATTCCACCAATTTGACCAATGTTGATGGCGCTCGCCAACTCGGGCTAGAAGCCGCCTATTTTCACGGCCCCTTAAAAATCAACGCCGAATATGTCGACGCCAGCTATAGCCGTAAAACCGGCGCAGACTATTCGCCAAATTCTTGGTACGTCTCAGGCGTTTACAACTTGACTGGCGAAAGATTTGGCTATGCCGCAGGCATTTACACCGTGCCGGTCGCCAATACCGAAGCTGGGCTTTGGCAATTGACGGCACGCTACTCAAAATTAAACGCCAATGACGGCGTGGTATTGGGTGGCGAGCAAGACAATCTAACCGTAGGTGTCAACTGGTACTGGCGCTTGAACTTTAAGTTCATGGCAAATTACAACATGACCCGCAGCTCAAGCATTCGCACTGGCATTAATAATGATCCAAACGTCGTCGAGTTACGCGCGCAAGTCATGCTCTAGTGCGGCACCGCAATCCTGGCTGCGTTATCAGCCAGGATTACTCAAGGGCAGTAATTACTCCAGGGCAATAATGACCGCAGCGCGCTGCGAATGCCAAGTGATGGGAATAACGAAGGCGCGAATATCCTTCGGCAAGCGCACGGTTTCTAGGGCGCCTGCGATTACCACCGGCACCGAAATCATAAACTCTGAGCCAAATTCTGCGCGCGCATTACCGGCAATGGTGTTGGCAATTTCACCGACTAGATCCAAGCGCATGTCGTGGGTGACGTCACGTTCGCCCATGTTGATCAGCACGCTGCGCAACATATTGGTCGGGGCGGTGAAATACACCACGCCTTTGCGGCCGCCGGAAATGCCGATGATGCCGGTCATATCATAGGCCAGCGTTTCATTGGTTTCAGATAAATAAGGCGTGCCAACTTCCGCCGCCAAGCGGGTTACTTGGACGAAGTAGCGCGTCGCGCCTTCAATAAATACTTTAAGTTTAGACTCATCCATGGCCGTGGCCTGCCTCCTGAGCACCGCGTATCAATTCTTTCATGGCTTCGTTCAATTCCCGATCACTGAAAGGTTTGCACAAAAAGCCGTGCGCGCCTTGTTTGAGCGCTTCAATCGCCGTGGCTTTGTCGGCCAACGCCGAAATTACCAGTACCAAAGAATCATTACGCAGTTTCAACACTTCCCTGATGCATTGAATACCGTCCATTTCTGGCATGGTGATATCCATCGTCACCAGCTCCGGGCGAAACTTGGCAAACATGCTGACCGCCTCGCGGCCATTTTTTGCGGTTCCAACCACCTCGACGTTGGCGATGTGAATCGTCCGCGAGATTTTATTGCGGATGACGTTGGAATCATCAACGACCAGTAATTTCATACCCATGAGATGCTAGCCTTTTCTTAAACAAGAATTAATTTTTCGCTGCTTGTGGCCCCGCCGAGACGGGAATTGCTTCTTTGGTTGCAGAGACGGACTAAACCGGCGGCAAGATGAGTTTGAACTGCGTGCCCTTGTTCGCCGCCGTGCCCAGACGAATCTGGCCTTTGGCTGCCTGCACCCGGTCACGCACTAAGTTCAGGCCTACGCCACGCCCAGCATCTTCCGTCACTTGATTCGCGGTCGAAAAATCGGGCTCAAAAATCAGCGTTAGCAGCTGCTTGCTGTCCCATTTCTGCGCTTCTTCCGGCGTTAAACGGCCTTTCTTGATCGCCGTGGCGCGCAGTTTTTCAGAATTAATCCCGGCACCATCATCGCGGAAGGTCAGCTCATAGCCCGCTGCAGTCGTGGCAAAACTTGCGACTAAAGTACCGCGTTCGGGTTTGCCCAGCGCTTTACGCTGCTCGGGCTGCTCGATTCCATGAACGACTGAGTTACGTACAAATTGCACCAATGCGTCGTTGACCAAGCGCACGTAGCCCGGTGGTACTTTGCCTGGCTCCAAACCCTCGCCAACAAAGCGCGCTTGTTTGCCGCCCCGGCGCGCCAAACTTTCGGTAAATTCTTTCAGTGGCTCAATAAACGGCGCGGGTGCCGAAGAGACATTGCGCTGTGCGTTCGCATCTTCCTCATCCTCATCGCCCATCGCACTACGCACTTGACTGAGTCGATTGAGCAGAATGCGCACCGAATCCAGCTGGGTGAACAGCTCTTCCAGCTTGATTGTGAAGGGCAAGAAATCATTGCCGGTCAGCGAACCTTTCGCACGCAAATCAGTCAGGATCGACTCTAAATCGTGCGCCGCCGCCTGGAAGCTCTTCAAGCCTAGCGCCGCACTTTCACCTTTGATCGAGTGAATCCAGCCAAACATCTGATGCACTTTGTCTTTAAATTCAATCGGCGAGGAGCTTTGTCGACGCAGCGCTTCATTGACGCGCTCCAAGGATTCCTGCGCCCGCTGCATAAAGCCACGCAGTACTCTAGGCTCGACATGCAGCAACTCGACCAACATATCCATTTGCGCCTGGGTGCGCTCTTGGCTTTCGCGCAGTTCTTGCTCCAGCAGCACGCGCTTGCTGATGTCGCTCACCGTCACCAGCAAATGCGATAGTTTGCCCGCGACAAACACCCGCTT
>JANNYA010000230.1:0-19752 GCA_031409855.1 Rhodanobacteraceae bacterium
CGGTCAAAATCGCCGCCGACGCCACTCGTCACAGTATTATTTGAGGTCGTGACGTAGCTAAAAAACGGCGCGCGTGCAGCGCTGGCAGTCAACGAAACCGCGCCACCGAAGGCCGTGGCGGTGTTGCTCGCCAGCGTAGATTTTCTGATATCCAGCGTGCCAATTACGCTCAGTGCACCCCCATCGCGCGCACTGTTGTCGGTAAAACTCGACTGAAAAATAAATACTTCGCTCTGCGCAAACAACGCGCCACCTAGCTGATTGGCGCGATTACGTCGCAGGTAGTTGCTTTCCAGCACGACAAGCGCGACATCGCTAGAAGCATGGATCGCACCGCCATCGAAGGAAGCGCTGTTTTGTTCAAAACTGCTATCGGTGATGCGCAAAGTGCCAGCGCTTTTGTAAATCGCGCCACCTTCGTTTGCGCCATTGCTGCCAAAGGTGCTGCCGCTCACGGTCAGGTTTTGCTCGTAACTTTGTATCGCCCCGCCCTGGCCACCGCTGGCATTATTGTTGGTAAACGTACTGCCGCTGATGGTCACAATCGCTCGGGTTGCAATCGCACCGCCGTTAGCAGCTAAATTGTTGGTAAATCGGGATCGATTGATATCCAAAGTCACGCCAGCAAACGTGGCGATCGCTCCGCCTGAGGTTGGTGCGAGTGAATTTCGAATGCTGACATTGTCCAAACTCAAACTCGTGCCTGCATTCGCTAAGATCGCACCGCCAAAAGGCTGAGCGCCGGAATTACCGCGATTTAGATCAATATTTTGCAGCGTCACCAACGTCACATCCTGCGGATTCGGGCGCGGGTTGATGTTGAACAGTCGGGTTTGATCCTGCCCATCCAGCGTCATTTTGCCACCGCCATCAATAATGACAAAGCCAGTGAGGTTCTTTACCGAGCTGAGCAAAATAATATCTGGGTCCGGCCCGCAATTGAACGTTAGCGTGCCACCTTGAATGTCATTAACGACCAGGGCAAGGGCGGCATTAAAGCTCGTTTCCGTGCAGCTTGCAGGCGTGCCGGTGCCGACGACGGCGTTCTCTGCACCAACATGATTTGCGGCAAATAAGCTGATCACGATCAAGCTGGCTTTAGAAAATACAAGACTGCAGCGGTGTTTGGTGTGCGCAAAGGCGATCATGATTGGCTCTAGCATGGCGATATCTAGACTTACGCCAAAGCCAGAACAAAGCTGACATATGTTCGGGAATTATTTATTTAACGCTGCCGCACCGCTGATTAGCTTTGCACATCAGATTAAGGACGATCCAGATAGGCACAATCAAAGACCTGTTCGAGCGCTGGGTTGATACCGCGCAGTTGATCAACGACAGCTTTTGCCCAGTCAAAATATTCGCGTTTACGCTCGATACTCCAGTTCGCCGGTGGGCAAAAAGCGATGTCGCGCACATTACTAATTTTATCCGCCAATTTGACCAGCTTGGCGCGGCTGCTAATACTGGCAGCGTGCGCAATTTGCGCCTGTTTTCGTGCGGCTTTGTCGAGGCGCTTGTCGTCAGTAACTTCCATAACGATCGCCGCAATCTCAGCACCAAATGCCTCAGCAATCTCTTGCTCGGTCGTTTGTGTATCTTCAATCGTGTCGTGCAGCAATGCCGCGCACAAAGTAGTGGCATCGGTGACTGCGCCCGCATCTGCAAGAATGCTCGCCAAAGACAATGGGTGATTGATATAGGGCGACGCGCCCTGGTCTTTTCGGCGCTGGTCCCGGTGCTTGTGCGCGGCAAAACTGGCAGCGCGAAGCACGAGAGTGATGTCGTTTTTTAGAAGATCTGACATTGGGAATCCCCTGATCAAAAGCGTCGGCGTTTGCGTCCACTTAAAACAAAATGGCGCGATGCCAAAGCACCGCGCCTTTGTCTATTTGATGCTGCAAGAATCAACCTTCTGGAAAATAGGCCGCCGCAAATTTATTCACGTCGATATCGATTTTCGTCTTCTGCGCTGCCGACAAACGCAATGCCGTGCGGTCACGTTGCGCTGCTGCCTGCTCTACATCTAACTTGGCCGCCAAGGAATACCAATAATAGCTTTTCGCTGCGTCTTGAGTCACGCCGTCCGCATCGCGATACATTACCGCCATGTTGTACATCGAATTGCCATGCCCGGTTTGCGCGGCCATGGTGTAAAGACGAACCGCCTCATTGTTGTTTTCCGGCATACCTTCGCCTTCATCGTTCATGATCGCAAGGTTATACATCGCGCCGGCGTGGCCTTGGTCCCCGGCTAGGCCGTAATACTTGGCGGCGGTGCGGTCATCGACGGCGCCGCCTTCGCCATTGTCATACATCAACGCTAAATTGTACTGGGCGTTTTGGTGGCCCTTATCAGCGGCGGTTTTATACCAAAAGCGTGCGCGCTCATCGTCGGTTTTGACGCCTTCGCCGTTGTCATACATCAATGCCAAGTTGTATTGCGAGGACAAATTGCCGCCATTCGCTGCCTTCAAATAATACTGGGCGGCTTTGATGTCATCGATTTTAGTGCCCTCGCCTTCGTCATACATATAAGCCGCACGCGCCGCGCCATCAATACTGCCCTTTGCCGCAGCCTTTTCAAACCAACTCAACGCTTCTGGATCGTTGGTTTCACCATCTTTGCCCTCGTCCAAGGAATCCCCCAGCTCAAACATTGCGCTGACATTTCCCGCTTGCGCATTGGCGCGCAGTTGCGTCAAGGCAGGGTTGCCTGCGGCAAATGCTAAAGTGGGCGCTGCTAAAGCGCAGATCACGGCTAAAGTAAGAATGCGACGCATATTGAATCCTTATTGATCAGTTGAAGAAGCACGATCATAGCGAAACTTTGGGTTCTCGAGCCCCCTGATTTAAAGGGTGCAGGGGCGAATTTAGCCGGTCAATCCCCATCATTGAATAAAATTGGCACCGTGAAATCGGCTAACTCAATGCATTCCGGCTCGGAAACCCGACATGTGGTGCGAAAGCCATAAGCCTGGTCACCAACAAATGGCGTTATCATTGGCTTGCGGCCAAAATTAGGCTGAAATTTAATGTTGCGACGTTTGCGTCGCGCGAACGGTTTAAAGGTGCGCTATGGCTTCGTTTGCAGGTTTTACTTCTAAGGACCCAGATATCATGAGCGGGGCGCTGGTGTTCACCGGCACACGGGTTCCAGTCAGATCACTCTTTGATTATCTAGAGGAAGGCGATTCCATTGATGAATACTTGCGCCAATTTCCCTCGGTGAGCAAAGCGCAAACCATTGCTGTACTTGATGCTGCGTTTGAAAAAATGGATGCCAATGCGCATTCTACTTGATGAAAATTTTCCAGTTGATTTTTCCAACCATTTCGATGTGCATGAAATGCATACCGTGCACAGTCTGGGCTGGTCCGGAATAAAAAACGGCGAACTTCTTCGGCGCGCTCACGCTGTTTGCGATGTTTTTGTAACCCTGGACAGGAACCTCGAGTTTCAGCAGAACATCAAAGCGCTTCCATTCGGTGTCGTAGTTGTCCGCGCCGTATCCAATCGCATGCGCCACCTGATCCCATTGGCGCCTGCCATCATTGCTGCAGCGGCAAAAGTTTCCGCTGGCGACGTGCAACGAGTTGGCGGCTAGTTACGCGTTGGCGCCGAAGCACGGTAGCGCCAAAGCACGGGACACCCGCTTTTTTGCAACCAAAAACTGCCAACGCCGCAATCACCATCGCCAAAAAACATCGCCACCAGCGTTCGCGCAAGATCGCCATCTTGTAACTTACGAAATACCGCAGCCCTTGGTTTTCCTAGCGAAATCAAACAAGTGAAATCAAACATCAACTTCTGCGAATATCCACGTACCAAAACAAGCAATTTCATGCACTTATGACCGATGCACACGCCAAAATTCGCGAATTGACGGATCTGTTGAATCAATACGGCCACAGCTACCACGTGCTTGACGCGCCGGTGGTGCCGGATGCGGAATATGACCGACTATATTTGGCGCTGGTTGAACTAGAAAAAGCGCACCCGTATGCGCGTCAAGCGGATTCACCGACTCAGCGCGTGGGTGCTACTGCGATGCAGGAGTTCGCGCAGGTCACGCACGCGGTACCGATGCTCAGCTTAAGCAATGCCTTTTCTGAAAGTGATGTGTTGGAATTTGACGCGCGTGTGCGGGAATTGCTGGGCGAGGTGGATGTTGAGTATTCAGTCGAACCCAAACTGGATGGTTTAGCGATCAATTTACGCTACGAAAATGGCGTTTTGGTGCAGGCCGCAACGCGTGGTGACGGTGCCACTGGGGAAGACGTGACCCACAATGTGCGCACTATAGCCGTCGTACCGCTGGCACTTACTGGTGTAAATGTTCCAGCCGTTTTGGAAGTACGTGGCGAGGTTTTCATGCCGCGCGCAGGCTTCCATGCCTACAACCAGCGCATGCGCGAAACCGGTGGCAAAGAGTTGGTCAACCCGCGTAACGCGGCGGCTGGATCAATCCGTCAGCTCGATCCAAAAATGGCAGCGTCGCGTCCGCTGGCGTTTTACGCCTACGGCCTAGGCGAACACGCTGCGCCGCTCAGCGACACGCATTCAGGAACCTTGCAAGCGTTGGCGGTTTTGGGCTTGCCGATCTATACGGGTGTTGGCACCGCGATTGGATATGAGGCGCTACTGGCGTATTTTGCGGGAACCGGTGCCGCGCGCGCGGGCTTGGCGTTTGATATTGATGGCGTGGTTTATAAAGTCAATCGCTTGGACTGGCAGCGCGAGCTGGGTTTTGTCTCGCGCGCGCCGCGCTGGGCGATTGCGCATAAATACCCCGCCGAAGAAGCATTGACCACTTTGATTGCGATTGATTTGCAAGTCGGGCGCACCGGCTCGATTACGCCGGTTGCGCGCTTAGAGCCGGTATTTGTCGGTGGCGTTACCGTCAGCAATGCCACGCTGCACAATTTCGATGAAATTGCGCGTAAAGACGTACGCGTGGGCGATACCGTGGTGGTGCGCCGCGCCGGTGATGTGATTCCAGAAGTGGCGCGCGTGATTTTAGATCGGCGGCCAGCGGATAGCGTAGCGACTGTGGTGCCGACCGTTTGCCCGGTGTGCGGCTCGATTTTGCTTAAACAAGACGACGCAGCAGTTTGGCGCTGTAGCGGCGGCATGGAAAAATGTAGCGCGCAGCTCAAAGCCGCGTGTCGGCATTTTGCCTCGCGTCGGGCGCTGGATATTGAAGGCTTGGGCGACGAGCTAATTGAGCAATTGGTAGATCGCGGTGCACTAAAATCTCTGGCCGATATTTTTGAGCTGGACCTTTACCTTCTGGCCACTTTGGACCGCATGGCAGAAAAAAGCGCGCAAAACGTGCTGGATGCGATCCAAAAAAGCAAAGCCACGACGCTCGAACGCCTGCTGTACGGCATCGGCATTCGCGATGTCGGCGAAAATACCGCGAAACAGCTGACTCGGCATTTCGGCAGTTTGCTAGCGATTGCTAACGCTGACTTGGCAACCTTGCAAACCGTGCAGGACATTGGCCCCATTGTTGCGGCGCGTATCGTCAGCTACTTTAGCGACCCAGCGCAACTTGCCCAGATTCAGCGCATGCAAAGCGCTGGCCTAAACTGGACTGAAAGCGGCCCGAAGCAAGCAAATACCGGCCCGCTGCTGGGAAAAATCATTGTGCTCACCGGCTCGCTAGACTCCATGACCCGCGAAGCCGCAAGTGCCGCCCTGGAAGCGCTGGGCGCAAAAATGTCGGACAGCGTCAGCAAAAAGACCAGTTTGTTAATTGCCGGCGCTAAAGCCGGAAGTAAGCTCGCTAAAGCGGGCGAGCTAAAAGTGCCAATTATCGACGAGGCCGGTTTATTGGCGCTGTTGGCGGAGCATCAAAATAGCTGATGCCTAGCTCAAAAGCGCACTCAAAAACGCATCGCGGGTCAGATTCTCCGTGTTCGACGGCACGACGGCTGCCGTTCCCAGGTTGAGTCCGCTGTCCCGGAAGCGTCGCTGAGGCCGCGCATACGCACCAGTCCTAGCCCCGGATTGCCAGAAGCCTGTAATGCGAATAGCATACGTCGTATATATTTTTACATCGTATACTTCTGGTAGCCTGATGATAGATCCCCTCCCTTCCGTAGACAGTCGCCGGCAGCGCAAGCGCGCACAAACCGCGAATCACCTCGCGACTACCGCTTTTCGTCTGTTCGAGATGCATGGCTTTGAGGCGGTCGCGATGGAACAGATCGCCGATGAAGCCGATGTCGCGAAAGCCACGCTTTACAACTACTTCCCGGTCAAGGAAGCGCTAATCGCGCATCGCTTTCGGGAGGACATCGCTGCAGGCATGGTCGAAAGAGCGAGCGCTCTTACCGCACACAAGACTTTCGAAGCGCGCATGCGCTATCTGCTATCCGAATCCGCTACCTGGAATACCGCGAGAAAGGTTTATCTACCGCACTACCTGCGGTACATGACTAACCAAGCCCGGTATGGCGACGAGACTCGGGCGCAGTCCCCCGAAAGCGGTAGTCGACAGATCCTGACCCTGATGTTTCAGGCCGGCCAAGATTCTGGCGAGGTTGACACCCGACAGACGGCCGCGCAGATCGCTTGGAGCTTTGACTTCCTGCTGTTCGGTGCGGTCGCCGCTTGGCTCACTGACCCCAGTGTGGATTTGGCGACGCGATATCTCGCCGCGTTCGAGCTGGCCATGTACGGCGTGGCAAGCACCGCAGAACGAAACACTTCAGATCACCTACCGCAGGAACCAAGCAATGCAATTTGACATGAGCACCGATCCCGCGTCGATCAGCACAGGCTCGCTAGGCTTGCCACTGCTCGCCTACATCCAAAAGGATCCGTTGGGCGCAGCCAGTCACTTCCAGCGCCGCTTTGGCGACGTTGCACAACTGAACATTCTGTTTCGCCGTATCTATTACTTTTTCACCCCGGAAGCGGCGCGCCAGATTCTGGTCGAGCATCAGGCGGACTTCACGCGCGAAGCGCGCTTGCTCAAGATCTTCGAGTCCTTTCAGGGCAAAAACGTCTTGACTACCGAAGGCCCGGACTGGGAGCGGCAACGACGCATCCTGACGCCCGGGTTTTCAGCCAAGCGCATCGCCGGCTATATGGAGCTGATGCGTGCGGCGATCGACGCCAGCGTGCGCGATGAGCTGCCTGCCCTGGCCGGGCAAAGTGCAGTGGCGGACGTGGACATTTTGACCACGCGGATCACCATGGACGTCATTTTGCGCACGCTGTTTACGCACGCAACCACGCGCGCCGAGGCGAGCGAAGTTTCAACCGCCATTCGCGCCCTGACCCGACAAAGCATGCGCGAGGTGTATTGGGCATTCGTCCCGCCTAAGTGGCTGCCTTACCCCGGTCGTGCCGCCAAACTGACCCACATCAAAACCATCAGCGACCTTATCGCTACGCACATCAAAACGCGAACCAGCAAACCCGACGATATCGGCACACAAAACGACGTGCTCGACATGCTGCTGGCAGCACGTGACGACGCTCCGACGACTGGCAGTGCATCACTGACCTCACAGGAAATTCACGACAACTGCATCCTGCTCTTCGTTGCCGGTTTCGATACCGCTTCGTCGGCGCTGACCTGGTGGATAGCTCTGATGGCGAAGCACCCAGAGGTCGTGGAACGCTTGCGAAGCGAAATAGACAGCGCAAATGCCGGCACCGCGCCGTTGGAAGCCATCGCGCGTCTGCCCTATCTGAACGCCACGATCAAAGAGGCCATGCGTCTGTATTCGCCGTCCACCGCGCTGTTTACCCGCGTCGCGCTGCGCGACGTGGTGATCGGTGCGACGCCGGTTGCCAAAGGCACGCTGGTGGTGATCCCGCAATGGAACCTGCATCACGATGCCCGATCCTTTGCCGAGCCCGAGCTGTTCCGCCCCGAGCGCTTCATGCCTGACGCTCCAGCGATCCCGCGCGGTGCCTACATGCCTTTCGGCGCGGGGCCGCATTTCTGCCTCGGCCAGCATTTCGCCAGCATCGAAATGGCCTTAATTGCCGCGCACCTCGTGCAGAATTTTGACCTGGCCCTGGAAGACGGTATGGGCCTGCCCGAACCTTTTGTGGACGTCGCGCTGAAGCCAAAGACACCCTTGCGCGTGCGGTTTACGCGTCGCCACGCTCATACGAAGCCGACGCCATGAGTGGCCCTTTGCTTTGGAATCAATCATTTTTAAGGAATTGCACGAAACGCCTTTTTGCATTAACAGTTCTAGCAATGTCGACACTCCTACACGCAGAAGACGAACACCCATACCGCTTTGTGATCATTGATGGCAACAAGCTAGCCTATTCCTGCAGTGGCAAGGGCAATAAAACTGTGTTGCTGATCGCGGGGATGGGCCTGGATGCACACAAGTCGTTCAAAAACATCTATCACAATTACCAAGCCGACGGTTACCAGATCTGCATGGTTGACCGCGCCGGTGTCGGCGCCAGCAGCTTTACCAAGCCGCGCGTTCGATCAGTGAAAGAACTCGCCGATGAATTGAATGGCGTGGTGGAGGCAAACAAATGGAGCAACTTGATACTGGTTGCCCATTCGTTTGGTGGCTTCGTGGCGCGAGCCTACACCCATCAGTACCCTGCCAAAGTTGACGGCATTCTGTTTGCCGATAGCGCGCACGAATCTGCTTACCACGACATGCAGCTGTCGATGTCCGTCGCCGGTTGGAAAACCATGGAAAACATTATCGAATGGGAAAAGCAGCACCACTCCCATGAAGATGCAGTGGAAGCAGCTATGGCAGCACCAAGCTTTAGCGTCCCCGATAAGCTACCCATTACCGTGATGAGCCGCGGCCTACCGCATAACACGCTGCGCCAGACCAAGATGAGCTATGCCGATGTGGATGCCTACAACGCAGCCTCGAACAGCTCCCAATTCAAACTGCTAAAACTTTCCGCGAATGCCGAACACGTCACCATGCATTACTCCTCCCACTTCGTGGATGAGAACGATCCGTGGTTGCTGCTGGATGAGCTTTATAAACTTCAACAGCGCGTGGAAGCTTTTGATCGTGATGCAATGAGAAAAGGGGCAACTTTATTTTCCAAAAACAAACTTGACGCTAGCACATCAATGTCAAACTATCCCGCCAAAAACGCATCACGGGTCAAATTTTCTGGCCCCAAATCGTAAGTCGCATCGACCTTGCGCACCCGCACATCGTCCTCAATGCGGATGCCGCCGTAATGTTTTAGCGCGTCGATTTCGCTCCAAGCCACCAAGCCCGCGTGTTCACTGGCTGCTAGCTCATCCAACAGCATGTCAATAAAATACAGCCCCGGTTCGATCGTAATAACTTCATCACCGATCAATTCGCGCGTGAGCCGCAAATATTTGTGGCCACCAGGCTTGGGCTCCAACGTACCGCGATCATCTTTAAAATAGCCGCCAACATCGTGCACCTGCAAACCTAGATAATGCCCGATGCCGTGCGGGAAAAATTTGTGCGTTACGCCACCCGCCAGCATCGCTTCCGGGCTCATATTGACGAGTTTGAAATCTTGCAAAATTTTGGCAATTTCCAAATGCGCGGCAATGTGGATGTTGGAATTGGTATTGCCGACCCGCACTAAGTCACACAGGCGCAGCTGGGCTAAATCCATCGCTTTGATCAAATCATTAAACATGCCGGTGTGCGTGGCGTAAGTACGGGTGATATCGCTGGCGTAACCCAAATGCGATGCGCCCGCATCAATCAAAAAGCTCAAATGCTGCAGCGGCTTATCGTGGCGCTGATGTTGATAATGCAGCACCGCACAGTGCTGATTCAAAGCGACAATATTGCCGTAAGGTAGCTGCTTTTCGGTTTGCCCGGTCGCTAAAACATAGGCCATATGAATATCGTATTCGCTGCCCTGCGCACGAAACGCCGCTTCTGCAGCGCGGTGGCCGCGTACCGCGCGCACCTGCGCATGGCGCATCAAGGCAAGTTCATAGTCACTTTTATAAGCGCGATAGAAGTGCAGATAGGTCAACAGCACGTCCGGATTATTCGGCGTAAAACCTTTCAAACCTGCGTCATTTTCGCCAACGATCGCCACTTTCGGCCCCGGGGCTGGCAAATGTTGCGCCGCTTCCGAAACATCCGTGATCACGCGCACATCAAAATGCTCGAGCCAATAGCCGCTGGGTGTAGCGGGTGCCAGATGCCAATAGTCGGCTGGCTGGAAATACAGCAAAATTGGCTTTGTGCCAGGGGTGTAGCTAATCCAACTGTGCGGGTGATCCAGCGGCAGCCAGTGCTTAAAATGTGGATTAACGGCAAAGTTATACGGCCGGTCATCGGCAAACTGATAATGCTCGGCACCGCTGGCAATCACTAAGGTGTCAAAACCCGCGCGCTCAAGGGCGGCATCGGCTGTTTTTTGCAGCTGTTCGATATGCTGCCGATATAGGTTTGCCAATTCGGTCATCGCGTTATCCTAGACAATTAAAATAGGAGCGAAATGTAGCGCTTTTGCGGCGATTAGGTATTCACCATCAATGCCAAATTCACTTCATAAAGTAAACAACACCAATATCCGCCGAACGCAGCACGCTTGTAGGAATGACGCTGACGCACAAAAAACCCAAAAACGCATGACTCAAAATCAAGGGCAGCAAACGCCGATACTTGGCGTAATGCCCGCACCAAAACAGTGCGCCGACGAAACACAGCAACATCAAGATAAAATTCGGCGTATGCAGAAGTGCAAACAGCCACGCCGAAAGCACAATCGCGGTACTTCGCGCCAACGCCGCATGTCGCAAATTCGTCCACACCAGCGTTTGCAGCAACCATTGCTGGAAGGCGGCAAATGCCAAATATTTAAGCGCCAGCAAAAGCCCAAAGTGCTGCGCTTCCAGCGCTTCCAGCCCGACGCGCACAGGCGGCGGCGCAAAACCAATGAGCAGCACCAACGCTGCTGCTGCGGTCGGAAGTGCGCAACTGATCCATGCCGCTTTGGTGCCCGCATCAAAGCGTAAGCGCGCAATTCGCGGCGGCTTATTGATCCAGCGATACACAACCGCGAAAAGCAGGCCAACGATTAGCACAAACCACTGTGGTGCAAAGGCCGCGCGGCTGTCAACCGGCCAGTCCACATTGCCCCAAAGCATGGTGATGATTGGCAAAAATAGCGCAGGCACCATCAGTGCACGCGCGCGCGCACGGTGTTTCGGCTCTTCGCTGTCGAACTCAAATGCCAGTAACGCGAAAGTAAAAATCAGGCACGCAACGCTAATCCACATTTGCACGTTAGGCGCAAGCCATGGCCCACGGTAGCTGGTAGTCGCAAAACTTGGGCCGGAACGCGCTGCATCAAAGGCTTTCAGTAAGCTCTCAGGGCGCCAACTATTTAGCGTGGTACTGGCTAGCTTCTGATCGCTCTTAAACGCGAGCGTAGCTAATACAAACGGTGATTTGTTCGCATCAGCACCATAAAGCCGTAGATGCGTTAATGGCGGCAAATCTAGCCAACGCGCAACCTCTAGGCGCGCAGGCTCACGCTTAAATTGCAAAGTATTTAGATCGATTTGCTGGCTTAAATCGCCGCCTAACTCCGCAATCCAACCGGCGTCATCTATGCCTGCATTAACTGCAAGCGAAAACCTAGGGAGCGCCCTACCCGCCTGCGCACGCGCATCCAGGATCATCGCATTCACCCGTTTGGGTGACAGACGCGCACCCGCCAAATTTAGGCGCAAATCAAATGAAGTTTGCAGCGGCTGCACGTGTAAGCCGTCGGGCTCGGCCTCTGTGCTAGCACCAAAACCGTCCTGCCCGATTAACAGCCACCGCACATCACTCTGCGTGCTTGCGGCGAAATCAAAGCTCAGCGGGTGCATGCCTAAACTCAGCCAGCGCTCGCTTTGCTCGGACTGCAGCCCCAGCCAAGCGTAGCTTCGCTCCAGGCTGATCGCCCAAATTGCCAAGATACAGGCGGCGACGACAGCAAAGCGCTTAGGCATCCACGCCCTTCAACCGATACAGCCATTCCAGCGCCGCTTTCGGGGTTAACGCGTCGGGGTCAATCTCGCGCAGCATTTCCGCCAATTTATCGGACTGCACCGGCGCAGGGATGTTCGACGGCGTATCAAAAAGCCCGAGCTGCGGCGTGCTGGTATGCACGCGCGCTTTCTCCTCCAACTCATGCAGCACTTTACGCGCGCGCCGCAGCACGCTCGGTGGCATGCCAGCCAAGGCCGCAACATTGACGCCAAAGCTCTGTGACGCAGGCCCTGCCTTAATCGCATGTAAAAACAGCAGCTTATCGCCACGCTGCAGCGCTTCAACATGGACATTCGCGACGTTATCCAAACTTTGCGCCAGCTCAGTCAGCTCAAAATAGTGCGTGGCAAACAGCGCATAGGATTGATTGCGACTGGCCAATTCCACCGCCACCGCGTTGGCTATCGCCAAACCATCATAGGTCGAAGTGCCACGCCCGATTTCGTCCATCAATACCAGGGAAAACTCGGTGGCCGAGTGCAAGATTGCCGCCGTTTCCGTCATTTCAACCATAAAAGTCGACTGCCCGCGCGTCAAATCATCACCCGCACCAATGCGGGTAAAAATGCGGTCAATCGGGCCAAACAGTGCGCGTTCGGCGGGCACGAAACTACCCATGTGCGCCAGCAGCACGATCAGGGCGTTTTGCCGCATATAGGTGCTTTTACCGCCCATATTTGGCCCGGTTACGATCAGCATTTTGCGCCCTGGATCCAAACACAAATCATTCGGCTCAAACGGGCCATCCATAACCTGTTCCACCACCGGATGGCGCCCGGCGCGAATATCCAGCAGCGGTTGCGTGGTGAATTCTGGTTTACACCAATTCAGCGCATGCGCGCGTTCGGCTAAACAGCATAAGACATCAAGCTCGCAAAGCGCATCGCTGCTCGCCTTTAATGCCACAAGCTCAGCGCCCAGAAATTCTAGTAATTGCTCATACAGCGCCTTTTCGCGCACCAAAGCGCGTTCGCGTGCGCTCAGCACTTTGTCCTCGAAGCCTTTCAATTCCTCTGTGATGTAGCGCTCCGAGTCTTTGACGGTTTGTCGCCGCGTCCAAGTGACGGGTACCTGCGCGATTTGCAGCTTAGAGATTTCAATATAGAAGCCGTGTACACGGTTATAAGCCACTTTGAGCGTGTTGATACCGCTGGCAGCGCGTTCGCGCGTTTCTAAATCCGCCAAAAAGCCATCCGCGTTCTGACTCAGGCCGCGCAATTCATCCAAGCCTGCATCGTAGCCAGGACGAATCACACCGCCATCGCGGGTCAACACCGGCGGTTCGTCCACCACGGCGCGATTGAGCAAATCGCTGCTGACATCGCGCGCCGCCGATTGCAGGGTCTGCGCTAAGCGCTGCAGCGCTGGCGAATCCAGTTGATCGAACTCAGCCAGTAATTCAGGAATCAGCCCGATGCTTAGCCGTAGTGTCGATAAATCACGCGGACGCGCACTTTTTAAGGCCACGCGCGCCAAAATGCGCTCGATATCGCCGACTTGCTTTAATAGTCCACGCAGGCGTTCAAACTGGCGCGTATCGAGCAAGGTTTCCACCGCATGCGAACGTTCGCGCAATAGTTGCTGGGTGCGCAGCGGTTGCCCGAGCCAGCGCTTCAGTAAACGCGCGCCCATTGGCACCACGCAGGTGTCCAATAAACCCGCGAGCGTGTGCTCATCGCGGCCATTCGGGTGTTCAAACAGCTCCAAACTGCGCCGAGTCGCGGCATCAAGCGCCAGCACATCGCTACTATTTTCCACCCGCACGCTGTTCAAATGTGGCAACGCGGCGCGCTGGGTATCCTGCACATAGGCCAACAGCGCACCCGCCGCCGCTGTCGCCAGCGGCAATTGCGTCAAACCAAAGCCGCTTAAATCCGGCACTTTAAAAAAACTGGAAAGCTCGCGATTCGCAGCCTCCGTATCAAAATGCCAGGGCGCGCGCTGACGCACGCCATGCAGGTGTGCCAGCTGAAAACTCCCGGCTTCGCTCACCAAAATTTCGGCGGGATTTAGCCGCGCCAGTTCACTGGCAAGCTGCTCCACCTCAATTTCGCTGACGCAAAATCGCCCAGCCGACAAATCCGCCCAAGCCAAGCCAATCTTGGCAGCACCTTTGCCTGCGCGCGTCTTCACGCCCGCACCTTCGGCGATTGATAACAGCACGGTGTCGCGTCGGCCATCGAGTAGCGCATCGTCGGTCACCGTGCCCGGGGTGATTAAGCGCGTCACCTTGCGCTCGACTAAACCTTTGCTTAAAGCTGGGTCACTAACTTGTTCGCAAATGGCCACTGATTCACCAATGCGCACCAGCTTTGCCAAATAGCCTTCCAAGGCGTGATAAGGCACGCCCGCCATCGGAATCGGCTGGCCCGCACTTTGCCCGCGCTGGGTCAGTGTGATGTCTAACAGCTTTGCCGCACGCCGCGCATCGTCATAAAACAGCTCGTAAAAATCGCCCATACGAAAAAACATCAGCATGCTTGGATGCTCGGACTTCGCGGCCAAATATTGCCGCATGAGCGGCGTGTGGGCGGTTAGTTCAGCCGCGTTGCTTGTCATTTTTGAGTGCCCAATATTTTCGTCATTCCCAGCTGCTTGGCGTTTAGGGCAGTAACTACTTTTTTGCCGGTTTTAGCTTCAATTTCTTTGCGTGCATTTCCCGCTACTTGCCCGCCTTGTCGCGCAACAATGCGATTTTCATCCATTGATTCCGGCAATTTTTCTTTTGATATTTCGGTTGTGGAGACTTCCGCCAACATGTTCAAAACCAATTCTAAATTGGTCATGTTGTCGCGCAAATTCTCTTTTTTTAATTGCTTATGCTGTTTGTAGTCTTTGGTTGAAAGCCCGCTCCAAGCGCGGGTAATTTCGTCGGTCAGCATGGCAAATTCCTGGCCCTTTTTTACTCCACGTTCCAGCCATTCGTCGGTCAATTCCTTGCGTACTTCGATGCTTTTCAGGCGCTGATTGATCCATTCTTTGGAATAGCCTTTCGCCAAATAGCTTGCCAACGCCCGATCAATGCTTAGCTCTGGATTCTCATTTTCCTCCAAACGCTCATAACCGACCTGCGCTAGCCATAGTTTGAACGGTTCGGCCTTGGGCGAGGGAATCGATTGGATTAGGCGCAGCAGGTTTTCGGTGTTTGCAACGTCAGTGAGGTAAGACTTGCCGTCCGCCGAGCGCATTTTCAGTTGGCTACAATTTGTAGCCAACTGACTTCCTTCCTGCTTAAGGCGTATTTTTAGCACACTCCAGTACTTTCTCGGATTGGTGCTGGCGCTAAGCGCACCTACAACATCAATCACACTAAATAACCACTGCTCTCGCGCTGCATCCCAAACACTACGAATTTCTTGATTTTGAAAAAGCTTGATGTTGCTCATGCTAAATCTACCTGATTGATGTTCTTACTAGACTCATCTTCTTTGTCGCCTGTTCGGCGATATTCAAGCCGCCCAAGGCGGCGCCGAATCCGCATAATTTGACGCGCCAGCGCCGTCTTCCGAAAGCAGCTCTGCCGAAAAATTCAAAACTACCGCACGCACGCCACCCAACTTGAGCAGCGCGGCTTTCAGCGCCAGCGTGCCGCGTACGCGCCATTCGGCGCCCAATTCCAGCTCTACGCCGCCCTCATCAAATTCAAGCTTTAACCGCACGCGGGCATTACCGCCTTGATAGCCGGTCAAGAGCGCTTTCAGATTGCTGACAAAGCTAACGCCAGCGCCACTGATCGTGATTTTGATTTCGCGACAGGCTTTGAGCAGCGCATCGTCCACCGAATACGCTTGCCGTACTTTGAGCTGCCAGTTTGAGGAAAAGCCATCCCAGGACAAACCGCCGGCCACGACAATGCGTTCGCCTTCTTTCAATAAATGCGGGTAGCGCGCCATCGAATCTTTGAAAAAACCCACCTCCAGCGATGCGCCGGTGCCATCGGCTAGCTTGGCAAACGCCATGGAATCGCCCCGGCGTCGGATCGCTTCGACTTCACCCGCAACAATCGCGGGTTGTTCGGCAGTGCGCCTGGTTTCTGGCTTGGGCTGGGTGCGCGCGGCGATTTCAGCGAATTTTAAGCAGCCCAAATCCGCCATCTCGACCCGCATCGCATCCAACGGGTGGCCAGAAAAATAGCCGCCCAACACCGCTTTTTCGCGATTGAGTTTTTCTAGCACATCAAACGCTGGCACCTCGATCAGTGTCTTGGTTGGCTGCGGCTTGGCAAGTGCTGTGCCAAACATATCAAACTGACCGGCTTCGGTATCGCGCGCAATTTTCTCGGCGGCTTTCAGCGCATCGTTCAAATTCGCATGCAGCAAAGCACGGTGCGCGGCTAAAGAATCCAGCGCGCCGGAGTCAATCAGCGCTTCCAAAACGCGCCGGTTTGGTTTGACCGCGCTGACCCGCTGCACGAAATCCGCCAAATCAGTGTAGCTAGAAGACTGACGCTGCTTAACGATTTCAGCGCAAACCGCTGCGCCCACGCCCTTGACCGCACACAGGCCATAGCGAATCGTCATCGGCCCTTCTTGCGCGGCGAAGGCAATTTGCGAGCTTTGCACATCAGGCGCTAAAATGCGCACGCCAAACTCGCGCGCATCCGCAAGAAAATCGACAATTTTGTCGGTGTTATCGGCTTCTGAAGTCAGCACCGCTGCCATAAATTCGGCCGGGTAATACGCTTTCAAATACGCAGTGTGATAAGTCACCATCGCATACGCCGCCGAGTGCGATTTATTGAAGCCGTATTCGGCAAATTTCTCCATTAAATCAAAGGTCGAGCTGGCAATGTCGGCGTCAATATGGTTGCGCCCAGCACCTTCGGAAAACACCGCGCGCTGCTTCGCCATTTCGTCGGCTTTTTTGCCACCCATCGCGCGGCGCAACATATCCGCACCGCCCAGCGTGTAACCGGCCAACACTTGCGCGATTTGCATCACCTGTTCTTGATAAACGATGACGCCGTAAGTGGGCTTCAACACGTCTTCCAAGGACGGATGCGCATACACCACCTCACGTCGGCCATGTTTACGTTCGACAAACTCATCGACCATACCCGACTGCAGTGGCCCGGGGCGAAACAAGGCGCCCAGCGCGATTATGTCCTCAAAATCGCTGGGTTTAAGCTTGCGCGCCAGCTCTTTCATGCCGCGCGATTCCAGCTGAAACACGGCGGTCGTCTTGCCAGAACACAGCAGCGCAAAAGTGGCGGCGTCGTCCAAAACCACTTCGGTGATATCAAGCGGCGTTTCCGCGTTTAGCGCGCGCCGCAAGTTGATTGCCTTGATCGCCCAATCAATAATCGTCAGCGTTCGCAGGCCCAAAAAGTCAAACTTGACTAGGCCCACCGCTTCCACGTCATATTTATCAAACTGGGTGACCGCTAATTCACCAACAGAATCTGGGTCAGCACCTTCTGAGTACAGCGGCGAAAAATCTGTCAGGGGGCTGGGCGCAATCACCACACCACCGGCGTGCTTTCCGGCGTTGCGGGTTAGACCCTCAAGCTTGAGCGCCAAGCGCATCAAATTTCGCGCATCTTCGTCGCGCTCCAGCATTGCACGCAAATCCGCGGATTCAGTCAATGCGGTTTTAAGCTCGATGCCCAAAGTAGTGGGAATCAATTTTGCAATCGAATCGGTGTGGCCGTAACTCATGCCCAACACCCGCCCAGCATCGCGAATACACGCCTTTGCCGCCATCGTGCCATAGGTGATAATTTGGCTGACTTTTTCCGCGCCGTACAAATCGCTGACGTGCTGAATCACCTCGTCACGTCGGTCCATACAAAAATCGACGTCAAAATCCGGCATCGAAACGCGTTCTGGATTTAGAAAGCGCTCGAACAGCAACTCGTAGCGAATCGGGTCGATATCGGTAATCGATAGGGCATACGCCACCAGTGAACCCGCGCCTGAGCCGCGCCCTGGCCCGACCGGAATGCCGTTGCTTTTTGCCCACCGAATAAATTCAGACACGATCAAGAAATAGCCGCTAAAGCCCATCCGCAAAATCACGCTGAGTTCCAGCGCCAAAC
The DNA here is from genome assembly GCA_031409855.1 of Rhodanobacteraceae bacterium. Lineage (GTDB taxonomy): Bacteria > Pseudomonadota > Gammaproteobacteria > Xanthomonadales > SZUA-5 > JANNYA01. Next base: position 18,049 of record JANNYA010000230.1, read on the forward strand.
GCGCCGCGTAGCCTTCGCGTGTGGTGCTGAGCTGGCCTAATTTTTCCAGTTTTGCTAGGCGCTGATCTAGCCCAGCGTTCGCCTCAGCGCTTAAAAATTCATCGCCATTCATGCCGGGCGGCGTAGGAAATTCCGGCAAAAAATATTTGCCCAAACTTAAACTTACATTACAGCGTTTGGCCAACTCTAGCGTGTTTTCCAGCGCCACCGGAATGTCAGAAAAGCGCTCAGCCATGGCCGCTGCGGATAGTAATTCTTGCGCAGGCGTGTGGCGCTTTTCCCGGCTCGGGTCGCTCATCACATAGCCTTCGTGGATGCACACGCGCGCCTCGTGCGCGGTAAACTCATCCATTTCGGCATCGCTTGCAGCACCTGCGGCAGCGGGTAAAAACACCGCTTCATTGGTCGCGACACAGGGCAAGCCTAAAGCGACCGAAAGCGCCGCAAACGGCTGCACCAGGGCGTTTTCACCGGTTCGACCGCAGCGCGAAAGCTCAATATAACAGCGATCATTGAAGGTATCGCGCCAGCGCCGCATTAGCGTCTGGGCCAAGCCTTCCTGCCCAGCCGCGAGCGCTTGCGCGACATCAGATCGATAGCCAATCAGCACGATCAAGCCTTCGTTTGCCTCTAACAGCCAAGACCAGGAAATTGCGGGCTCCACCGCCTTGCTGCGCTCCATCCATGCGCGCGATAACAACTTACACAAGTTGAGATAGCCGGTGCGATTTTGACAAAGCAGCGTAAAGCGAAAACGCGGCGCGCCGACCTCGCCCGCCTCCGCACGCAACCAACAATCGGCACCGACGATCGGCTTAATGCCGGCCGATTCAGCGGCCTTGAAAAATTTTACCAGCGCAAAAAGATTCAACTCATCGGTGATCGCAATCGCGGGCAAGCCAAAGGCTTTGGTTTGTTTTAGCAGCGCATCCAAACGTATGGTCGAATCGACCATCGAGTACTCAGAATGAATCCGCAGTGGGACATACGTTTGTGGCGTCGAACTCATCGGCTTTGGATTTGCAGTGGGCTAGTTTTCACGCGTAAAACCGACATCACGGCGCGCCACCGAAATACTCACAGTAAATCCGGCAATCACGTCGATAAACATCATCAGCGCAATTAACAAAAATGGCGTGTTGCCCGCCGCTGGGGCAAGCAAAAATTCCAGCAGCGCGATGACAAACAAGGTCAGCGATAAAACGTGATCTAAAATCGAGCTATTTCCGGTACGTGTGGATTTTAGAATTTCGAAATACAAAAAAACCAAGCCAACCAAAACCGATAAATCACCTGCCGTTAGGGAAAAACTCGCGCCAGAGGGCAGCGTCGCGCTAAAAACCTGCGCGCTCAAACCGCCATCGACGGTGAACATCAATAAGTTGACCAGCACAAAAGGAATAAGTAACAGCGGAAATGCGGCCATGGGGTGTAGCCAAAGAATCGGCTAGATAGCATAACAGCATGATCAAGCGGTTCGTCTTGGGCCTGTCGATAGGGAATGGAAATTCGTCATTCCCGCGTGCTTTTGGCGGGAATCCAGCGGGATCAATTCGTAACGCCAAAGTAATTTGTGCTTCGCGCAAAAATGTGTGTGGATCCCTGACTAAAACATTCGGGGATGACGATCCGTCAGTTTGAATGGCACCCTGTCGACAGGGAATGGAAGTTCGTCATTCCCGCGTGCTTTTGGCGGGAATCCAG
>JANNYA010000231.1:0-20979 GCA_031409855.1 Rhodanobacteraceae bacterium
ATTATCGGCTAATGCATCAAATTGAAATGCACAGCGACAAAAGCGCACGAAAGTGGTTACAACGCGGCTTGGTGCTTGCGGTCGTTTGGTGCTTGTTTCTGATCGCCTTTGGCGCGTTCGTGCGTCTCTCAGACGCTGGCCGAGGCTGCCCGGATTGGCCGACATGCTATGGCCGACTTACTTGGCCGGGGCATGAGGAAGTCTCGCTGGAAGGCGACACGGTGAACGAAGTCTCGCTGGAAGGCGACACGGCAAAACTAGTCAATGTCGCCAAAGCCTGGCCTGAGCAAGTACATCGACACATTGCAGCGGGATTAGGCCTGCTGGTGTTTGGTCTGACACTGTTAGCGCGGCGAGCGCAACGCAACTCAGTCCTATCAACCGTTGTCGGCTGCGCGTTTATAGCGCTTGCGATGACACTCTATATCATGGCGAAAGGCTTCCCCCTAGTCTCGGGGCCCGGATCCTTTGCCGCTATGGTGTTGGGCGAGTTAATACTGATTTATAGCGCCTGGAGTTCACGCGGGCTGGCGCGTTGGCTCACTTTCACGCTGGCGCTTATTTGTTTTCAAGCGCTGCTGGGCATGTGGACGGTGACTTTGCTGGTCAAGCCCGCAGTCGTTACCGCGCACTTGTTGGGCGGTCTGGCGACTCTGTCATTCTTGCTCTATTGCGCACTGCTGGCACACCTTAAAAGATCTGCCCAGCAGTATCGAACCCGGCCCAGCATTGCGCCGATTTGGGTACGACTAGGCATCGTATTGCTGGTGGCACAAATTACCTTTGGCGGATGGGTAAGCACCAATTATGCCGCCTTGGCCTGCCCGGATTTTCCAAAATGCAAAGGCCAGTGGCTGCCGGAAACAGATTTCAAAGAAGGTTTCGTGGTGTGGCGCGAAATTGGCGTGAACTACGAAGGCGGCGTACTCGATGCACCCGCACGCACCGCCGTACATTTGACGCACCGCGTTGGCGCAATCATTGTCAGCAGCTATTTATTGCTGCTCGCGTTTTTAGCGCTGCGCCGCAAAACGTCGACGTTTTTTCCCAGCGGAAATATTCGTGCGCCCGCGCTTTTAATGATTACCTGTTTACTAACGCAAATAAGTCTGGGCATAAGCAATATCATTTTTGCCCTGCCGCTGTGGGTCGCGGTTGGTCATAACGCGATGGCAGCGATGCTGCTGGCTAGCATGATTTGGCTGTGGTGGCGAAATTCCGGGGCGGATGTGGCGAAGGGTTGAGAGCAAAACGATGTTGGCAGGTACGTATTGGCTAAAAAATCAATATACAGTACATAGCATAATTGCTATATTGCCCGAATGAGCTGGAGTGTCGTTTTTTATAGTGATCGCGTTGCGTCTGAAATAGCAAAGATGCCGACGGGCTTCCTTGCTCGTTTTATCCGTTATGCAGAACGCATGGAAGTATACGGCCCTGATTTGGGGATGCCGCATACAAAAGCGATGGGAACTGGATTGTTTGAGCTTCGGCTAAAAGCGGGAGAAGGAATTGCCCGCGTTTTCTACTGCACAGCCTTTGGCCGGCGAATCGTCATGCTCAATCATTTTATTAAGAAGACAGACAAGACGCCAGCGAAAGAACTATTGGTGGCCCGAACAAGAATGAAGGAATTTAATGATGAATCTAACATTTAAGCAGTTCAAGTCCAACGCGCTTGCAAAATCGGAAGTACGAAACGCTTACGACCAGTTAGAAGATGAGTTTGCCTTCCTAGATGAAATTCTAAAGGCACGTGCCGCATCGGGCCTTACGCAATCTGAGGTTGCTGCACTTGTAGGCACGACGCAGTCAGCCATTGCGCGTCTTGAATCGCCAACCAGTAACCATTCCCCATCTGTAGGAACGCTACAAAAATATGCCAAAGCGCTTGGCTTCAAGGTAGAGATTCGATTTGTACCGGTCGGGGCTCGAATCTGAATACGGCGTCAAAACCCACCACCTAACACAAAGCGATTTAGGCTTAAGCTTCGCGCATGATAAATGCCCTGCTGTTTTTGACCCGCCCTGGCTTCGAGCCTGACTTAACTACCGAACTCAGCGCTTGGCTGACTGAGCGCGATGTCGCGGTTGCGCCGATTGAAGCGGGCCCCGGTGCCTTAATGATTTACGGCACGCCCGGCCAGATGCAGGCCATTTGGCAACGCTGGCGCGATTGGCGTACCGAATCGGTGTTTACTCGCGAATTTTTAGGTGTGCTGACCGAATTGACGGCGCTGGAACGCGGCGCACGCATTGAGGCACTCTTGGCCGCCTGGGCCACGCATGAAACGCCGATTTCGGATGTTTTTGTCTACGCCCCGGACGCCGATAGCACCCGGCTGCTGCTGCCAATGACGAAATCACTGGAAAACTCACTCAAAGCCAAGCTAAAAATTACGCCAGAAGCTTACGACACGACCTTGCACATCGTATTTTTGAGCAGCGACCACTGTCTAGTCTGTATCGGGCACCAGCACAAATCCGCGCCCGCGCCCGGCGGCATACCTAGGCTAAAATTTCCACCCGCCGCACCCAGCCGCTCAACTTTGAAACTTGACGAAGCCTTCCTGTGTTTGCTCAGCCATGCCGAGCGCGCGCGCTGGATCGAGCGCGGCATGACGGCGGTGGACTTAGGCGCCAGCCCCGGCGGTTGGAGCTATCAATTGGTGCGCCGGGGCATCTCCGTCATCGCTATTGACAACGGCGCGATGTCAGACACATTAATGCGCTCCGGTTTAGTGCAACACTTTCGTGAAGATGGCTTTCGCTACAAACCGAAGCGCCCAGTCGACTGGCTGGTGTGTGACATGGTTGAACAGCCGCAAAAAGTCGCCGCACTCGCAGTGCAGTGGCTGCTGGAAAAACGCTGCAAATTTGCCATCGTCAATCTCAAGCTGCCGATGAAGAAGCGTTTTGCCGAATTACAAAAGTGCCGCGCCATTGCCGCAGCCCAGCTCGAAGCGTCATTAGTTTGGCGCTGCAAACAGCTTTACCATGACCGCGAGGAAGTCACGGTATTGCTGACGCGATCTGAATACTTACGCTAAGCCAACTAAACAGCGCTTATGGCATGATCCATACGCTCGAAAATATCCAGCCCAATCTAACTGACTGCGCCACCATGCCTATATATATGTGTCGACTCAAATATGGCCAGCACTGAAGCACGCGGCCCGCGCCAAATCTTGCGCGCCGCCCGCTATTCGGCGCAGGGGCTAAAAGCGGCATGGAAGCACGAAGCCTCATTTCGGCTGGAAGCTTATTTGCTGCTAATCATGCTACCGCTCGCTTTTTTCTTAGGCCGCAGCGCGCTTGAACGCGCGATTTTAGCCGCTGTCGTCATTTTGGTGCCCACGATGGAATTAATGAATGGCGCACTCGAAGCCATCGTCGACAAAACCACGCCAGAACACCATATTTTGGCCGGGCGCGCCAAAGATATGGGCTCAGCGGCAGTAACCGGCTGCATGCTGATCGTCATTATCGTTTGGGGCGCCGTGGCATTCGAGCGCTTCGCCAATTTTTAAGCCGTGCAAGGCCACCCAAACTTTCGCATTGATCCCTGAGAGAAAAGTTCCCGGCCCCGCGTCTAAACAGCCGATGTATCCGGCCTAAAAACCCGGCGTAGTCCGTGCAGCAGCAACAAAACCCCAGTAATTCAAGCATTTATGCGGTTATTTGCAAGTAATTGCTAGTTTTTTCAAGCTAGGGGCTTGGAGTTGCCGTATACACTGTGTTACTTTTCCCGAAATCTTTTTGCGTCGCGGTTTTGTGTGCGCCAAATGAGCCCGAATTGACACGCCAACGGTGCAAACCGAAAGCAACTCAAAAGCGGGATCGGATCAAACTTTTCATATTCCCAAAAGAGGTATCACCATGATTCGTTTAAAAACATTGCTCGGCGCTGCAATCTTCAGCGCAATGGCCTTCACCGGCGCAAACGCATGCTCGATCAGCGCGTGGAGTGCAACTGATTCAGTTGGCGTCGTTGCAGCTGACGCAGGCGAGCCAACTGCTGGCTTCAAACGCTATTCCGCACGTTGCGGCCTACAAGTTGTAGGCGCAGCCACTGCTAAGTACGTTCAAGACAACACCCCAACCAACGCAACCAGCTACAAAGCGCGTTTTTACTTCTTCACCGGTACCACGATAGTTGACACCGGTGCCGCTGGCTTTTTTTATCAGGCGCGTGACGGCGCTGGCGCACCATTGATTCGCTTGGCGCTTACCGGTGGCAATATCCAAGCGACAGTTACGGGTTCTGCAGCTGCAATCGCTGCGATTCCAGTGGTTGCAAACCGATATTACTCAGTGGAAATTGAATGGGCGCAAGGTGCAGCTGCTCCGTTCGTTCTGACCGTCAAAGGTGCTGGCGGCAATGCTGCCTCCGCAGTTACCCGCACCACAACCACCAATAACGCAACTGGCGTTTTGAAAGACGTGCGTCTCGGCTTAAGCGCTGCTTCAACCGGCACCGCTTTTTTTGACGAATATGATAGCCGCCGCACAACCAACCCGGGCCGTCTCTGCCGTGGCGATGCGAATGGTTCATCTGCAAATCCAGCGAGTGGCCAAAACTTAACGTCTGGCGACGCTCAGGCGATCTTCAATGAAGTTTCCGGTGGTGGCCCTGCAATCGGTCAGCCTGACTTTAATGAAAACGGACTGGTAGCTTCATCCTCTGATGCGCAAGGCATTTTTAATGCTGTTGCAACCGCCGCAAACGCTTGTGCAACGCTTTAATCTACTAATTAAACGGAGAATTATTATGAAAAAATTATTACTTTTAGCGCTGCTTCCTTCGTTATCATTTGCATCCGCAAACGAGCTGGTCTTGGTGTCTTCACCAGTCAAAGGCAAAACGGTCATCTCTCTTGATTTTGTTAACACCGGCAATGCAGCTGCAGTCCACTTCGAAATGGATGTTGGCGTTACTGACGCTTCCAAGGTTGATCTCAGCGGTTGTTTGAATGCTGTTCGCGCAACTGGCCGAATGACATCGTGTTCGCTAGTTGGTTCGAAAGTGATTGTGATGGTTGCAAGCCCTTCATTGAAAGCGCTTGATGCTGGCCCAGTCAGTCTTGGCTCCATTACAATTAACACTGCTTCTATGCTTGGCGAAGCAATGTGGGAAACCTATGACTCTAAGGGAAATGTAGTTGAGTCAACAGTAACGAAAGCCACATCTTCGATGGCTACAAAATAACTAAAGCCCTGCGCTTGGAGCATTAAATGAAAAATAAAATAAACGTACTTATAGCGGGTATCGCTGCGGCGCTCGTGTCAACTAATGCGGCATCCGCCGTGTTGATTGGCTCGGGCACTGTTAGTGGCGCTGGCGGGGCAACAGTTTCGGTTCCTGTAACCGTTGTGCGGGCTGCGGCTGACGTCGCAAATTTTGCTGCGGCAACTTTCACTTTAAGTTATGCGCAAGCACAACTTACAGGAAACCCTACTTTTACTCCTGCTGGCGCTGCACCGTGGCCCGGCGCAGCAGGTATTAACTGCACATTTGCAGCTGGCGCAGCTAATTGCTCGTTCGCTACATCAGGACCCTTCTCGAATCCTGTTGTTGCGGCTGGCAGCTACACTTTGGGCACAATCAACTATACGTTAATTGCTGCGCCAACTTTTCCAATCGCAATTACCAGTGTGTTGGCTGAATGTACAGATCAAACTGGCACAAAGCTGACCATTCCACCGGCCGCAAACCCACAGTGCGCACCGCAGAACGGTTCAATCACAGCAGGCCCTGTTGGCACTGCACCAACCGCAACGGTTGCTGGAACTGCGACGCTTACTGCAGGCGCAGGAACAGTTGCTGTTACAGTGGCTACTGTCGGTACAGGAGGCGGTAGTTTAGCTTTAGCATGTACAATACCAGCAACTGGCGCTTCAGCATTCGCTATCACAGCTGGTGCTAACCGTACTATTACTGCCGCAGCTCCGGTGGGCGCAAACGCTCCTGCGATTGGTTTGAGTTGTGTTCCTCAGGCGGCTGCGGTTAACGCAACGCTCTCGTGCGCACAGACGCCAACCCCGGCAGCGGCACTTCCAGCGTTGACATCAGCAGTAACTTGCCCACCAGTAGGCCCACCTGCAACCGCCATTACTTACCAGCTTCCACCCGGAACAGCTGCGGCACCAGCTGGAATTACATTTCCTGCGGGCGCAGGTGGTGCAATTGGTACAACAATCACTGCAGGCTTTAATGTAACTGGCACAAACTTTGTTGCGCCACAAACCGGAACAGTCGGTGCGTGTACTTTTGCTGCTGATCCAACGCCAACAGCGCCTGCTGTTTCGGACCCAACAGCGTTCACAGGTTTCGCACAATTGACCTTTAACGCAGCAAACAACACCGTTGCACAGCCATTCAATGGCACCTGCACACGCCGTGCAACCGCTGTTAGCACAATCATGAGCTGCCCTGAAACACAGCCTTCCAACGCTGTTAACCCGGTGGCCCGTGTTTATCGTGTTACTTGCCCATTGGGAACAGTTCCACCTACAGCTGTTACAGCAACTTTAGCATCCGGCCCATTGGTAGTACCTGCGTTCACAGTTGGCGCTGGCAGCAGCACGACCAACCTAACCTTCACCGGCACAGCCGGCGGTTCAGTGGCGTGTGCGTTCAATCCTGCAGTACCTGGCTACACAGCAACACCTAATCCACTGAATCTAGTTGGCACAACACCAGGTACTGTTGCTGTAACGTTTACTGGCGCTACGGCTGGAACCTTCACAGGCAACTTGGTTTGTAATGTTGCTGCACCTGGTACGGGCGGCCCATTCACCTACGCTGTAACTACAACAGTTAACGGTGTTGTAGTTCCACAAATTCAAGTCCCTGCTTTGGGCAACATCAGCTTGATGTTGTTAATTGCTGGTTTCTTGGGTTTAGGCGCGATGCTGGTTGGCCGTCGTCAAGCTTAAGTTCTATGGTTTAAAGTATTGAAAAAGGGGCGCTTCGGTGCCCCTTTTTTTATTTCCGTCGCTACATCGGGAGCACAAAATGAAGATAGCAAGGTTGTTCATATTAGCAGTTGCCTCAGCGGTGACGCTCAACGCATCGGCCGCAATAACTCTAGGCGCAGGCTCAGCTGTGGGCACGCCGAACACAATGGTCGCAATACCAGTAACCGTTGTACGCGGTGCAACCGATCCTGTTGGTTTTGCTGCCGCGACGTTTACAATATCCTATTCCCAGTCCGCTCTGACCGGGACACCAACATTTACCCCAGCTGGCGCAAGCCCATGGCCTGGTGCGGCGGGCATCACTTGTACTTTTACAACTGGCGTCGCTTCATGTAGTTTTGCAACGTCAGGGCCATTCGCAAACCCTGTCGTACCTACCGGTTCCTATTCAATTGGTTCAATATCCTTTCCAGTTGCTGCTACCTTTCCTATACCTTTAACATCCGCAGTGGTCGAATGCACCGATCAAGCTGGCAATAAGCTACCACCTGGTTCATGCATACCCGAAAATGGCACAATTTCAGGACAAACCGCGCCCACTCTCAGCGCGCTTCCTGACGTTACCCTAAGCGGTGGCACTGGCAATGCTGTAGTCACGGTCGCCACTGCTGGCGTCGCCACGGCAAGCGTTGCCCTCGCATGCACAATTCCAGCGGGTACAGCCACGTTTGCGATCACCGCAAACGCGAACCGCACCATTAATGCCCCCGCGACCGTTGGTGCCAACGCGCCAGCCATCGGCCTGAGCTGCACCCCGCAAGTAGCAGTCGCCACGTCGACACTCAGCTGCGCACAAACGGCAATACCCGCCGGTGCTGCTTTGCCTGCGCTGACTTCGACAATAACTTGCCCCGCGCTACCGCCAGTACCAGTCTCACCCACTCTAACCTACGCCCCCGCACCTAACGCGGCACTCGCCACCGTAACTTTCCCAGCAGGCGCAGCCGGGGCAACAACATCAACCATTTCTGTCACACCCAACGGTTCCACTGGTGGCGGGTCTACTTCGGTCACAGCGTGCGCGATCTCTGGAGCAGTAGGCGGCGGCAGCTTTAGTGCGCCAACCACGACGCCAGCAAACGGCATTTACGTCACCACCGCCGGCACGATTGACCTAGCGTGCACGCGCGCTGCCACTGCGGGCACAGCAACATTGACCTGCACCGAAACCGCCGGCAGCGCAGTTTCGCGCGTTTGGGGTTTAACCTGCCCGGCGGCGTCCGCTGCACCGGTTGCGCCAACGCTTAGCGCTTTGCCTGCGGTCACGCTCACCGGCGGCACTGGCACGGCAGCCGTTACGGTTGCAACTGCAGGTGTTGCCACTGCCAGCGTGGCACTGGCTTGTACCCTACCAGCAGGCTCCGCAAGCTTTGCGATTACCGCGAATGCGAACCGCACCATCAACGCGCCAGCAACACTGGGCACGAACGCACCTGACATCAGCATGAGCTGCGTACCACAAGCTGCAAGTACCACGTCTACTTTGTCTTGTGCACAGACACCAAACCCTGCTGCGGTATTGCCCGCATTGACATCCACTATTACATGCCCCGCGATTCCAACCGTGCCACCCACGCTGACGTATGCGCCAGCACCAAACGCAGCCCTCACCACCGTCACTTTCCCAGCAGGCGCAACCGGTGCCACCACGTCAACAATAACGGTTACACCGAGCGGTTCAACCGGTGGCGGCACAAGTTCAGTCACGGCGTGTGCAATCACTGGTGCAGCGGGTGGTGGAACCTTTGGTGCAGTTACCACAACGCCAGCGAATGGCCTTTATAGCACCGCCGCTGGCAGCATCAATTTGGCCTGCACGCGCGCCGCCACTGCTGGCACGGCAACCTTGACCTGTAATGAAAGTATCGGCGTGCCACCGCCGTTGCGAAGCATTTCAGGCGTCGGCACAAGCCGCGTTTGGGGCTTAACTTGCCCAGCAGCAACGGTTACGCCGGTTGCACCAACGTTGAGCCCTTTGCCTGCCGCAGTCACGCTCACCGGCGGTACCGGCTCCGCTGCAGTTAGCGTTGCAACGGCGGGTGTCGCCACTGCTAGCGTGGCACTGGCATGTACATTACCCGCAGGCTCCGCAAGCTTTGCAATTACCGCAAACGCGAACCGCACGATTAATGCACCGGCGGCACTTGGCATAAACGCACCTGACATCGTGATGAGCTGCGTACCACAAGCGGCGATTACAAGCTCCACACTGTCTTGCGCGCAGACGCCAACACCTGCCGCAGCGTTGAGTGCATTGACTTCAACAATCACATGCCCAGCCGCACCAGCAGTTGCACCAACACTAACCTACGCACCCGCACCCAACGCGGCATTGACAACCGTGACGTTCCCAGCGGGCGCTGCCGGGGCAACAACAACGACGATCTCGGTAACACCCAACGGTTCCACTGGCGGCGGTTCGACCTCGGTCACTGCGTGCACAATTACCGGCGCAGCGGGCGGCGGAAGCTTTGGCGCAGTCACCACGACACCGGCGAACGGCGTTTATGTGACGACCGCTGGCACCGTCAATTTAGGCTGCACACGAGGGGCAACAGCCGGAACTGCGACATTGACCTGCACAGAAGCCGCCGCAACTCCACGCGTTTGGGGCCTGACTTGCCCAGCAGGAACGGTTACACCGGTTGCACCGACGCTTAGCGCGCTGCCCGCGGCCGTCACCCTCACTGGTGGCACAGGCACCGCGGCGGTCACAGTTGCTACCACAGGTGTTGCCACGGCAAGTGTTGCCTTAGCTTGTACGATTCCGGCCGGTACTGCCGCTTTCGCAATCACTGCGGGTGCAAATCGTACGATTAACGCTCCAGCCACACTCGGCGCGAACGCCCCTGCCATCGGCTTGAGCTGCACCCCGCAAGCGGCGGTAACGACGGCAACCCTCAGTTGCGCACAAACCGAAACGCCCGCAGGCGCAGCATTGACGCCGTTGACCTCCACGATTACCTGTCCGGCTGCACCCCCAGCCACAGCAATTACTTACCAACTCGCCCCCGGAACTGCTGCAGCACCTGCGGGAATTACATTTCCAGCCGGTGCTGGCGGGCCTGTCGGTTCGACAATCACCGCAGGTTTTTCGGTAACCGGTTCTAACTTTGGCGCAGCGCAAACAGGCACTGTTGGAGCATGTACCTTTGCCGCCGATCCAGCCCCAACAGCACCCGCAGTTTCCGATCCAACCGCCTTCACTGGTTTTGCACAGCTGACATTCAACTCAGCGAATAACACCGTTGCACAGCCGTTCAATGGCACCTGTACCCGCCGGGCAACGTCAGTCAGCGCGATTATGAGTTGCCCGGAAACGCAGCCGTCCAACGCCGTAAATCCGGTGGCCCGTGTGTATCGCGTTACTTGCCCCAACGGCCCGCCGCCAGGTGCTATCTCGGCTAGCCCGACTTCTGGCGCATTGGTGTTACCTGCATTTACGGTGGGCACTGGCAGTAGTTCGAGTAATTTGACTTTCACGAGCACAGCCGGTGGTTCGATTGCGTGCGCATTCAATCCTGCCGTGCCTGGCTACACGGCGACGCCGAACCCACTGAACCTGTCTGGCACAACACCAGGCATCGTTACGGTAACTTACACAGGCGCTGCTGCGGGTACTTTTACCGGCATGTTGGTTTGTAATGTTGCCGCACCTAGCACAGGTGGGCCATTTACCTACAATGTCAGCACGACCGTAAACGGCGTTCCGCCAGTCAATGCCATACAAGTACCCACGCTCAATAACATCAGCCTGATGTTGTTGATTGCTGGCTTCCTGGGCTTTGGTGTGCTGCTGCTCGGGCGTCGTCAACTGTGAGATTTGGGTTTTTGCATTAAAAAAGGGCGCTTCGGCGCTCTTTTTTTTGCGCCCAAGCTAAGCTAGCGATACACGAAACCGTTAGGGTTAGAAATTTTATGGCGTTTGAGCTAAATCGAATGCTTAAACCGCAAAGCGTGGCGCTCATTGGCGCCAGCGCAGATCCAGCGTCCATTAGCGGCTTGGTGGCACACAGTGTGCTCGCGAACTTGGATGATCCGCTTTTGCCGAAGGTGCATTTAGTCAACCCGCACCATCAGCTGCTTTATGGGCAAACGTGCCTAAGCGACATCAAAGCGCTGCCGCAAGGCGTCGATTTGGTCATTATCTTGACACCGTGGGCTGCAACACCGGATTGCTTAGAAGCACTGGCAACGCGCGATATCGGCGGCGTCGTGTGTATCAGCATTGCCACCGAAAGCAGTATCGCAGGCATCCTTTGGCAATCACGCAAAAACCTGCTGGCCAAGCTGCGGCGGCAATTAAGCCGGTTAAATCTAGGCCTGATCGGGCCATCGAGCTTTGGCATTCAACTTCCGCATGCTGCGCTTAATGCCTCCTTGATCCCGGCATTGGCACGCGCAGGCGGCGTGGCACTGATTAGTCAATCTGAAGCCGTTGGCGGCGTCGCAGCCGAATATTGCGTGGAACAGGGCCTGGGCCTGCGGGCGCTGATTACTCTGGGCGATGCCATTGATGTCAACGCCGCTGAGCTACTGGATTACTTTGCTAAAGACGCAAACACCACGACGGTGCTACTGCAACTTCCGTATTGCGCGGTTGACACAGCGGAGTTGAAAGTCGAGTTTCTTTCTGCGTTGCGTGCCTGTGCCCAGAGCAAAGCGACCGTTGTTTGGCTGCATCCACCTTTGGAAGCTGTTGAATCGCTCATCGATGCCATCACCGATAGCGATATTTTGCGTCAAGGCGCGCTTGCGGTGACAACGCTTGAAAGCTTTTGCGAAGCAGCGCACTTAAAGCAATTTGCCCGCGTTTTCACGCCACCAAGCGCCACCCAAACCTTGGTACTGACGGGCAATAGCGCGGCCTTAATTGCGTTGTGTGTACAAGCAGCTGCAGCGACAAATTTTGAATTGCCCGCCCTGCCTGCACCATTAATTCGTCGCTTGCGCCCCTTGCTTGCCGCGCGCAGCAGTATCGTGAATCCGCTGGACTTAGGCCGTGATGCCAATCCAACGCGCTACACGCAGGTGGCGCATGTGCTGGCAAGTTATTCGAGTGCGCTGATGTTTTGCCACCATCCCAACGCTTTTTCCGATGGTCACTCGATCGCCGAAGCGCTCTGTTCTGAGGCATCGTTCACACAAGGCAATACCGACCAGCTTCGCATCGCTGTATTCACCGGCAAAGCACAGGCCCCGGCACGCGCGCTGTTGAGGGCGCATGGTTTCGCCGCATTTGATGCACCAGGCACTGCGATGCGCAGCTTGAATACGCGTCAACGCTTATATGAAATTCGCACAGCTTCTAGAATTCACCCGCCACAGATGGAAGCAGAATTTACCCACCAGATCGTCATCAGCGCCAGCGGCATCCGCATGGTTTTGCGCGATATCCAAAGTGCTGACGAGGCCGAACTGCAACGGGGTTTTTTGCGTTTAAGCGCCGACGAAGTACGGATGCGCTTTATGTATCCCCTAAAAGCGCTGACGCATGACCTTGCGGTGCGTTTAACTCAGCTTGATCCCCATCGCGATATCGCCCTGGTGCTTGCGGCACCCGCGCCAATCGGTGAAGCGCAAATTTATGCGGTCGTACGGGCATCGCGTACCCCGAGCTACCGGCACCGCATACGCACTGATGCCGAATTCGCGATTGTCATTCCACAGGCACTTTCCGGCCAAGGCTTGGGCAAAAAACTCATGTTGGAGCTTATTCAGCGCTGCCAACAAGTCGGCATACGCAGCCTTTGGGGCGACGTACTGGCGGAAAACGCCGCGATGTTGGCTTTGGCGCGCAAATTAGAGTTCACAGTACAAAAACATCCGGACCGCGATTTTGGCGGCGGTAATTTGGTGCGCGTGGTGCGCGCGATTTAGCACGGTTGACGCCTCTTGCACATTGGCATAGGCTATCGGCATATGCCGCGCGTTTGGAGAAAAAATCATGTTGCAAGTACGCACCGCATCCCTGTTTCGCAACGGCCGCAATCAAGCGCTTCGCATCCCGCGTGAATTTGAATTTGAGGGCACCGAAGTAACCGTTCGCAAGGAAGGCACTCGGTTAATTATCGACCCAGTCAAACCAAAACTCACTTTACTAGCGTTGCTAGAAAGTATGGAACCATTAGACGAAGATTTCCCAGAAATTGAAGATTTACCGCTGGTTGATCGAGACCTGTTTTGAACATAGCCATCGATAAAACGTTCAGGCTTAAAGCAAGTCATCGTTATTTATTAGACGCAAATATAATTTCGTCATTGGTGCGCAAACCGACCGGAACGGTTTATCAAAAACTGCTCAGGGTTGGCTTCGAGGCCGTTTGCACCAGCATCATTGTTGCTGCAGAAATTCACTTTGGGCTGGCGAAAAAGCGTTCGGAAACACTTAACAACACCGTGCTTTCGATACTTTCGCATATCGACGTACTCGGCATGGATGCACCAGCAGATCTGCACTATGCCGAGATAAGGCTAGAGCTTGCACGAATCGGCCGGCCTGTGGGGGCAAACGATTTACTCATCGCAGCCCACGCGCGATCACTCAATCTGACGCTCGTCAGCAATAACACCCGCGAATTTGAACGGGTGCCGGGTTTGAAGTTAGAGGACTGGCTGGCGCAATAGCAGCCAATTTTGTGCGGCGTGCGCATGACAAATCATGCGAGCGTTTTGTGTGCAAGCCCTAAGTTTGTCAGAGCGTAAAAGATTATCATTTGCGCTCACTTCATAATTAAGGCGCAGCGCAGCATGCAAACCAAATTGTTTTCGTTCCGTGCCGCACCCGTGGCCGCACTTGCACTTGCCCTGTTTGCGGGGCAAGCAAACGCGGCTTTTCACCTGATGAAAGTGGTGGAAGTCTTTGGCGGCACCCAGGCTGCCCCGAATGCGCAATATGTGGTTATCCAGATGTACTCGGGCGGGCAAAATCAAGTCAATACGCACGGCATTACCGTGTTTGATGCAACTGGCAACTTGATTCAGACCTTTAGCTTTACCGGCCCCGTTGCGGTTGGCACGAATCAGAGCAAAATTCTGATTGCCACCCCAGCTGCAGCCACATTTTTTAATTTGGCAGTCGACCTGAGCATGCCGAATGGTTCGATTCCGGTGGGTGGCGGCAAAGTGTGCTTTGATTCTTCACCCGTTGATTGCTTGGCTTGGGGAAACTACAGCGGCAGCCTCGTTGGCATCGGCACGCCTTTTAATGTCGCTGGTGGATTGACCCCGACCAAGGCGGCGACGCGACGTTTGAATATTGCTGGCGGTGCCACGACCTTGGAAGCTGGCGACGATACCGATAATTGTTCCACTGATTTTCTCGCAGCGGCGCCGACGCCACGTAATAACGCAGGTATCTTCGGCACGATTCCCGCAAGCACCTGTCCAAATATGACTATTGAAGGCTTGGAAGAGTGCGACGATGGCAATGCAGTCAATGGCGACGGTTGCTCCGCGACCTGTTTAATTGAACCACCATTGCCGAATTTGATCTTTGCCAGCGGCTTTGAGAATTAGTAGTTTGTAGAACCAGTGCGGCCAAGCTATTGGCCGCGCGTTTTAAACGAGTTTGGTGTGAACATTTTGTGCGTAAAAACGATACCCGCGTGCCTAGCGCCACCAGCGTGGGTCTACACGGCGAGCCTCGCTGACTTCCCAGCGGCCATTTTCGACATCAAATTCAGCACGCAGCGCGCCAGAGTCGCCGGTAATATATTCTTGCGCGCCTACGTCTCGGACGCGATCACGCGTCGCTAGTCTTGGAAAGTCAAAACGATTGGCAAAACCACTCGGGTACAGCACCACGCGGGGTTTAACGGCGCTAAGAAATTCAACGCTGGAGCTGCCCGCGCTGCCGTGGTGCGGGGACACCAACAATGATGCCGCAAGCGCCTTCGCTTGCGTGCGCAGCAGCCGGGATTCGATGACGAAATCAATATCGCCGGGAAGCAAGGCGCTTGCAGCACTAGTTTGACTTTGAATTTTCAACACGCACGAGCTTTGATTCGCTAAATAGGGCAGGCCCGGATTTGGGTGCAGCACGCTGAATTCCACGCCGTCCCACTGCCATTTTTGCCCGGCGATGCATGCGTTGCTGTCGCTAATTTTGCTGTTCGCACTGGTGCTGACTGGACTCAAAAAGGCGCGCCGCACGGCGGCTAAGCCACCCGCATGATCGGCATCAGCGTGGCTAAGCATAATTTGATCGAGATGATTCACGCCGAGCGCGCGGAGGCTGGGCACGACGACACTTTCGCCGGCATTGCTTCCCTCCGGGTTTCCCGGCCCGGCATCAAATAGCAGCGTGTGCTGACTAGTTTGCACCAAAGCGCTCAGCCCTTGGCCGACATCGAAAAGCGTCAAACGAAATTCGCCTGCAGGAATGCGATCAGCAACTTTTGGCACCAGCATGGGTAGTAATAGCAGCCAAGCGTATCGGCGCAGAGCCACACCACGCGGGCTAAACAGGAGCAGCACGCCTGCACCGCTGAGCACGAGCGCAATTGCACCGGGTGGCGCAAAATATTGTGTCATCACCGTAGGCGTAGAAATTGCGGTCAATAGTTTGAGCAGCCAGTGCCAAAAAACCGCAGCTAATTTGAGCAGCGGCGCGGCGAGTGCGGCCTGCGCACACAGCAGCAACACGGTCGCGGCCAACACCAAGGGCACAATCACCAAGGAAACCAGCGGTACCGCGATCAGATTGGCGAACGGTGCAGCGAGGGATGCTTGGCCGAAGAAAACCAAGCTCAAAGGCAGCAAACCCAACGTCATTAATAGTTGCGCCGCGACTAACTCGCGCCACCAGCCGAGCTTTGGGAAGCGCTGCCCAAAAACAATAATGAGCAGGGCGACCGCGGTAAAGCTAAGCCATGCGCCCGGGCTTAGCGCTACTAATGGGTCGACCAATAACACCGTCAAAAGCGCGAGCGATAGTCCTTGCCACAAGGTTTGCACCCGCTTTAGTAAAATGCCCAGCAGCAAGGCGCTGAGCATGAGCAAGGTGCGCTGCGCCGGCACGCCAAAACCTGCCAACAGCGCGTAGCCGGTGGCACATAGCAAGCCCACTGCCGCGCACACTTGTGGCCTGGGCACGCGGCGCATAATTCGTGGAAATAGCCAGCAAAAACCATAGGCCAAACCCGCACCCAGCGTTGCCAGCAAGGTCACGTGCAGGCCGCTAATCGCGATCAAATGCGTGATGCCGCTGGCGCGCATGAGATCCCAATCGGCATCGCTCAAGCCCCGCGTGTCGCCCACGCTCAAGGCCTGCAAAAGTGCGCGTTCGCGCGGCTCGGATACGGCGGCGGCAATTTGATCGCTCAAGCGCTCACGCAGTGCCACGATGCCTTGTGCCGCCTGCAAACGCGGCCCCAATTTGACGATGTAGCCGACCGCGTCGATCCGATTCGCAGCAGCGGTGCGTTCAAAATCAAAACCACCGGGGTTGACCTCACCATGTGGGCGCCGCAGCTTGAGCCGCATTTGCCAGCGTTCACCGGCACGTAAGGGCGTGTCACCATAAAAGCCCACGCGCACATTACGCACGCCGCCTAATTGCGCAGACGCTTCCAACCGCAGCGACAGGCGCGTCTGGCGATCAATGCGTTTCGGCAAGTCCATAATTGTCGCGCTGACCTCGAATTCTGCGCCGCTGGCGGGCACGCCCTGCAAACGATGCGCCATCACCGAATGCGCACAAAAGCTGGCATAAACAAAGCCGCCCAGCAGCACCGACACCGGCAATAGCCAGGCACGCGTACGCTTCGCGTAGCCGCAAAAGATTATGCACAGCAACGCCAAGCCAACAAGCCAATAAAGCGCGTTTACGGCGGGCAATTGCCGCTGAAATATCCCTACGCAGACGCCAATCAACAAATAAAGAGCGTGTTGAATGCGCATTGCGTGGTTTTACGGTGCGGCGTTCAAACTTGCGCTGTCTAAGCGGCCGTCTTTGAGCATCAGTACCCGCTGTAGTTTGCTGGCCAAGCGCAAATCATGCGTCACCAATACCAGCGCGGTACCCAGTTCCCGATTCAACTCTAACATCAGCTCAAACACGCCTGCCGCCGTGCCTTCATCCAAATTGCCGGTAGGTTCATCGCCCAACAAACATTTCGGCTCAGTCACCAAGGCGCGTGCCACGGCGGCGCGTTGGCGTTCACCGCCGGAAAGCTCACCAGGGCGATGGCTTAAGCGATGGCTCAAACCGACTCGCGCCAGCAGCTCGCTGGCTCTGGCCTGGGCAATTTTCGGTTTCGTGCCACGTATTAGCAGCGGCATAGCGACATTTTCCAGCGCGGTAAATTCCGGCAATAAATGGTGAAACTGATAAATAAAGCCCAGCGTGCGGTTACGCAAGCTACCCAGCACCGCTTCGGAAAGTCCAGCTATCGCGTTTCCATCAAGTGCGACGCTGCCCGCGCTGGCGCGATCCAAACCACCCAGCATATGCAGCAAAGTCGACTTCCCCGAGCCTGACGCGCCGATAATCGCCACGCGTTCACCGGCTTGGATATCTAAATCAATCCCTTTAAGTACTTCGGTACTTAACGTTCCTTCTTGATAGACATGGCGCAGCCCACGCGCACTAATGACCGCCTCAAAATTGACCGCGCCCAAATTTGCCACTTCAGGTGACGAACTAAACTCCTGAGCACTATTCATAGCGCAACGCCTGTGCCGGTTTGGTACGTGCCGCACGCCAGGCCGGGTAAATGGTGGCCACCAGGGCGAATAAAACACTGACACCGGCGACGGTACTCACATCAATCCAGGACAGTTCAGAAGGTAGTTTGCTGATGTAATAAACATCGGCGGGCATTGCCTCAAAGCCCAGTAGCGTTTCAATCAGCGGGACGATACGTTCGATATTGAGTGCTGCCGTCACCCCAAAAACCACGCCGATTAACGTGCCGATCCAGCCAATCAAGGTGCCTTGCACCATAAAAATACGCATGATCGTCGCTGGCGTCGCACCCATGGTGCGCAAAATCGCAATGTCGGCCTGCTTTTGCATCACCGTGACCACCAAGGTTGAAATCAAATTGAACGCCGCCACCGTTAGGATCAAACACAAGATCATAAACATCATGATTTTTTCGGTGCGCACCGCTTTGAATAAATTGCCGTGCTTACGCGTCCAGTCTTCAATGGTGAAGCCACCGCCCAGATCCACCGCCAAACGCCGCGCTACCTGCAAAGCTTGATCCATATCAATGAGCTTGAGCTGGACACCGCTAACGGCATCGCCCATGCGAAACAGTTTTTGCGCGTCGCTTAAGTGCATCACCGCCATCGCGCTGTCATATTCATACATGCCAACCTCGAACATTCCCACCACCGTGAAGCGCTTGCTGGTCGGAATTGCGCCCGCCGGGCTGATCGAAACACGCGGTGCAAACACGGTGACCTTGTCGCCGACATCTACTCCCAGTTTATAAGCCAACTCAATGCCCAAAATAATGTCGAACTCACCGGCTTTTAGATCGCTGAGCCTGCCGATTTTGAGTTTTGTGCCTATTTCGCTGACCTTGCCATCTTCCTCGGGCAGTACGCCGCGAATAAATGCGCCGGACGTTTGCGAAGCCTGCAGCAAGGCTTCGGTTTCAATAAAGGGCGCGGCACCGATCACTTCCGGCATCGTTTGCGCCTGCAGCAACGCGGTCGGCCAGTCAACTAATTCGCCGTCGTAGCCTTTAATAACTGCATGCGACACCATACTCAAAACGCGCGATTTCATTTCATTTTGGAAACCATTCATCACGCTCAGCACAATGATGATGGTGGCAACGCCGAGCGCAATTCCGGCCATGGAAATGGCGGCGATAAAGCTGACGAAACCACCTCGACGCCGCGCCCGCGTATAGCGCAGGCCGACAAATAGGGAAAAAGGATTGAACAAAACAGCACGCTTTTCAAAACATTAGAACGCCAAGCATAGCGGCTCTTTGCTTAAGCGCAGTCGCTGGCCTTAAAAAACTAAAAACCCCCGTCCTGGACAACTAGGCGGGGGCCAGTCGATGCCTCGTCATTGCGAACGCAGTGAAGCAATCTCGTCGTTTAAAGCTAGATTGCACAGCGAAGCTCGCAAAGACGAGGTTCATAGTCTCGCAACAGCCCAAAACTGGGCTGAAAACTCGCAAAGACGAACTAAAACTTAGCGCTTACCGAATAAGCCCATCAACATCGAACCCCGATTCAACAAATCCGATGCGTCAACATCGCCATCACCATCGGCGTCTAACAAGCCGCCCATAAAGCCTTTTTCTTGCGCCGCTGCCGGTGCAGGATGACCTAGGCGCGACATATCACCGGTGACGATTCCGGCCAAACTTTGCGCATCATTAGCTTTGCCTCCGGCCATCATTTTACCCAGTGCCGCCATCACCATCGGTGCCAACATCGCCATCAGCGCCGCGGAGCTTTGTGAACTCATGCCGGAGGATTGCGCAACACCTTGAGTAGCGCGCTGCTGCGAACCGCCGAGTACGTGGCCCAGAATGCCCATGCCAGCGCTGAGCGGACTGGATTGCTGCTGGCTGCCGCCGCCGCCCATCATGCCCATTACAGAGCCCAACAAACCGCCCATGCCGCCGCTGGATTGCGCGGGCGCATTGCCACCGCCACCGATCATGCCCATGACCGAACTCAGCAAGCCACCCACATTGCCTTGGCCGCCACCTTGATCGCCGCCGCCCAATAGGCCGCCTAACATGCCGCCAATATCGACGCCTTGGTGTGTGGTTTGCACTGCGGTGTGCAGCGCTTGTGCGCCACCGTTGGCGATATTGCGCTGCATGCCGCCGACAATTGCTGGCAATGCCACTTGGATCGCGCTTTGGGTTTGCTGCGGGGTTGCGCCTAGCTGCTGCGCAATTTGGCCCAGCGTGTTGCCATCAATATGCTTTAAAACTTCGTCAAAAATACTCATGTTGGAGGTTGCTCCCGCAGCCGCTGAAAGAAGTCGCAAGCTAGCACAATTTATTCAACATGGAAGTGACGCAAGGGCCGTGTGCAATTTTTGACTTAGTTGTGCGCATCAGGTTAAACCGCACCCAGGCGGCCACGATTTACCTAGACTCTCAGTTCATTTAGCATGCCCACATCGCTTCAGACGCAATTAAAATGAAAATCATCGACTACGCTAAGCTCGACAAAATTGTCGCCAACGCCCGTAAAGATTCGGAAATGCGCGATAAAGGCTATCGCGAGCGGGCACTTAAAATGTATCCATGGATTTGCGGGCGCTGCACGCGCGAATTTACCCGTGCCAACGTCATGGAATTGACCGTGCATCATAAAAATCATAACCACGATGACAATCCGAACGATGGCAGTAATTGGGAATTGCTTTGCGTTTATTGCCACGACAACGAACACAGTCGCTACATTGATCACAATGAGTTTGATTTGGGTAAACCCGAAGCGACCAAGGGCGCGACTTCAAACCCGTTTGCGAACCTGTCGGCGCTGATGGCGAAAAATAAAGCGTAGTTAGTTTGCTTTTTTACGCGATGAGCGCCTATCTGACCGAATCGATTACATTCAGGAACGCTAGCGCAGCTGTGCTGCTATCGAAGATAACCTTTGAAATTCATCGCGGGGGCCTGAATAAGGTGTGTCAATTGGACTAATGCGTACTCGCGCAGACATAGTTGCCGACAAGTTAGTCACCTGACCTCACCCTCTTACCCCACCACCCAAGGCATAGGCGGATCCGCTTCAAACGTTAGTTGCAAGTCAATTTCCGGTTGTGTTTGGCTGAAAGCCTGAAAGGAAAGTAACAAACTGCATAGCAATAAACGGATTTTCATGGTGTTTATTGATTGCGCAAATGCGCGGCCCCAAATGCCAATAGCGCCAAAACTAACAGGCTTGTAGCCCAGGGGGATAGGGGGACGGATACGGGATCGGCGGCAATTGCGAGGGCAGTTGTGGCTCGGTCGTTGCTGGGATTTGGATCAATAGCTTGATTTTCAAAATGATAGGCAAAGT
>JANNYA010000232.1:0-25550 GCA_031409855.1 Rhodanobacteraceae bacterium
TTCGAACCAAACCAACGTTTTCACCGCATGTTGTTGAGTGAAGCCTTCAACTACGCCCGCGCGATGTTGCCAAACACGCTGCACCAAATTGGAAGTAACACCAATGTAGAGCGTGCCATTGCGTTGACTGGCTAAAATATAGACGGCGGGTGCTTGCATTAGTGCGCGCCGATTGCGATTTGTTCGTCATCCGCGCGCACTTGTCCGTCATTCCCGCCTGCGCGGGAATGACGATCAATATATGTCACGAGTGCACCTCTTGCAGCAGCTTCATGATCTCTGCACTTACGGCATCGAGATCGGCGTCAATCTCGGCCAAGTCACGCGGTGGCTGGTATTGGTAGAAGTGGCGATTGAACGGGATCTCATAACCGACGATGCCGATTTGCTGGTCTTTGTCATCCTTCTTGCTGGCATCGATCCAGGCGTCTGGCACATGCGGTTGTACTTCTTTTTTGAAGTAGGCTTCGTTGATCGCGTTGACGCTTTTGCTGGGGTCGAGCGCGACGTTTTCGGCGTCGCGCAGGTCGCCGTCGGCTTTGTATTCGATGACTTTGCCATGCACCTCAAACAAACCATAAACCGGGTCGGCTTTGGCCTTGTGCAGCTTTTTAATCACCGCCTGTGCCGCCGGGTTTTTCCAGGACACGGCGACTGCAATTGCTTTTTTACCTTTGGCATCCAGATTCGTGCGGATGGCTTTCGCAGCATTCGCAAGCACCGTGTCAAAATCGTTCATATCGTCGAACTGGGCGGTACCAATCTGGCCCTGTAAATCACGTGCCTCAAGCAGCAGCGCTTTTTGATAAGCCCACACATCAGGCGCAAGCAAGTCTTTGATTTGCTTCTCTTTTAGCTCGGAAAAATGCAATTTTATGTGGCGGCGTATCGAATCAGCGTGCGCAGCCAGCACACCATAGCTCGAACAATCGGGCGCGTCGCTCCAAACTTCCCCAGCACGCGTGCCAAATTCAAGGTAGGCCCACTGCATAACCGCGTTTAACGCGCCGGAGTCAAAACGCAAGCTGGCGATGCGCTCGTCACTGAACTGGTAAGACATGCGCAGCGGGCGTTCTATGGTGATGCGGCGGTAGCCAAATTCGTGGGTTTTAAAGATTTTGGCGGCGAAAGTTTTTGCGGCTTCGGTTTTAGGACTGGCTGATTGGCGGCCACGATTGCTTTTTTGCTCGGCGGGTTTATCCAGCTCACGCGCATCAACGACGTCAAAACTACCGAAGCAGCGGGTGATGGTGGCGATGTCGTGGGCACTCATCTCATTGCGCTTGCTGCCCAGCGATTTGCGCATCTTGCCGCACAAATTCACGCCATTAATCAGTTGCACCAAGCCTTTGCGTGCCTTGGCCTTTTTATTCGACAGCACCCAGACATAGGTAGAAATGCCAGTGTTGTAAAACATATCGGTAGGCAGCGCGACGATGGCTTCGAGCAAATCGGCTTCGAGAATATAGCGGCGGATTTCCGATTCGCCCGAACCGGCGCCACCAGTGAACAAGGGCGAGCCGTTGAGAATAATGCCGATCCGCGCGCCGCCATCGGTGGCATCACGCAGCTTGCTGATCAGGTGCAGCAGAAACAGCAGCGAACCATCGGAAACCCGGGGCAAACCGGCGCCAAAGCGGCCGTCAAAACCCTTGTGATTATGCTCGTCAATAATGTCTTGCTCGATCTTTTTCCAATCGACACCAAATGGCGGATTCGACAGCATGTAATCAAACTTGTCGCTGTAGAGCTGGTCGTTTGAGAGTGTATTGCCGAGCTTGATGTTGCTGACCTCTTGGCCTTTGATCAGCATGTCAGCTTTACAAATCGCATAGCTTTCCGGGTTTAATTCCTGGCCATAGGCACGCATCACCGCCTCGGGGTTGAGCTCATGCACATATTCCATGCCCGACGACAGGAAACCACCGGTGCCCGCGGTAGGGTCGTAAATGGTGCGGATAATGCCGGGCTTGGTCAGCGCATCATCGTCTTCCATAAACACCAGTGAGGTAGTCAGACGCACGATATCGCGCGGGGTGAAGTGCTCGCCGGCGGTCTCGTTCGAGCCTTCCGCGAAGCGGCGGATCAGTTCTTCAAACACCAGGCCCATATCGTGATTCGACACGGCGTGGGGCGACAGATCAATGGTGCGCACTTTTTGCACGACTTTGTAGAGCAGATTGGCGTCATTTAATTGGCCGATGAACTCGGCAAAATTGAAATATTCAAAAATCTGGCGGGCATCTTTGGAAAAGCTTTGGATGTAGCTTTCCAGATTGGCTTTGATGCCAGTTTCACCGAGTTTGGATAAATCCATCTTGGAGGTGTTGTAGAACGACAGCCCAGCAGTCGCACGCAAAATCAGTTTCTCTTGCGCTTGTTCCGGCAGATTCATCGCCTGTATCTTTTGCTGCTCGACCAGTACCGCGCCTTTGCTGGCCTCCAGCACGCATTCCAGACGGCGCAATAAGCAAAACGGCAAAATGATGCGGCCGTATTGGCTTTGCTTGAAATCACCCCGCAAAAGATCGGCGATGGCCCAGGAATCTGAGGCAAGGTTATTGGCTATTTGGGTCATGATTGTTTCGAGTTGGGCCGGTAAAGGCGCTACCTTAACCCGCAATGGACATTGCCGCCCGCTTTGTCATGCCAGTAATTGGGCCCGCCATTCCCTGCCTGCACGCGTTGGTGAGAAAACACCTGGACCGCTAACAATTGCGCGGTCTTTGGCCGACAATCATTGCTTTAGCCGCTTGAGTGCAATTTTTATGTCCTCATTAGCCATTTTAACGTTGCTGCTCAATGCCACCGCGACGCAGGCCTTGTGCATTCCACCCTTTGCAGTAGGAACGCGCAGCCACAGCTACATTGACAGCGCGCGGATGAATCGGCCGGTCAGCGTTTTGCTGCGCTATCCCGCTGCTGCGCCGGGTGGTGTCGATGCACCGGCGTTGACAACTTGCAACGATCCGTTTCCAGTGTTTAGTTTTGGACACGGCTTCACCATCAGTAATGCCAGTTATGAATATTGGACGACACCGTTGGCGGCGCAGGGGTTTATAGTGGTATTGCCGGGCACGGAATCGGGGCTTTCACCCAGTCATGATCGTTTTGCCACGGATCTAGAATTTGCTGCGCGCGCGGTACAGGCTGATGTTTTCTTCGCAGGCAGCGCAGGCTCAGATCGCATGTATGGCGGCCATTCCATGGGCGGCGGCGCTGCGTTTTTGGCGGCTGCCAGAGATCGGAATGCACGCGCGCTGTTTGTCATGGCACCTGCAGAAACGAATCCATCCGCCATCGCTGCCGCCACTCAGGTGCGTGCTTACACAGTGATTGAGTTGGCGAGCCGCGATTGCGTGACGCCGCGTGCAAGCAACGGCCAAGCCATGTTCGACGCCTTAACTTTGCCGCCCGAGCGTAAATTCATTGAGGAAATACCCGGCGGCAGTCATTGCCAATTTGCCACCGGCAGCGTTACCTGCGCGATTGGTGAACAAAGCTGCGGCGGCGCAGCCACGATCAGCGTGGCATTGCAACAAAGCGAAACACGTGCCGACTTGATTGAATTTCTGGTCGCGCTAGGTTCCAGCGGCGACGCTCTGCTTTTTGATAGTTTCGAGTAACGGTCAATAGTTGGCGGTTGTCGGCCGACGGCAAATTTCCACATTGGAAAAATTAGAAAGCCAAAAAAAAACCCCGCGCAGGGCGGGGTTTTTCGTTACATCAGAACCTTAAAGTTGGTTACGGAGCTGACGTGCAACCTTTAACAAAAATGTTGTCAATCGACCAGCCTGCCGGTGCGGGGCCACTGGTGTTGTCATCTGACACCGAGCGGAAACGCAACTGCACGGTTTGCCCAGCAAACTCATCCAGCGTAAAGATGCTGCGCACTGCGGTGCCAGGTGTAGCTTGACGGCACCATGCGGATTCACCGGCTGAGCCTGAGCCCGAAAGCACGCCAGGATAAGCGTCAGTTAGCGTGCGTTGATTGCCAAGTGGAAGCCAGCTTGCGCCCGCGTCGGTGCTGATTTCGACAAAACCACCATCCCAACAATTGACCGCGCCATCAACTTCATATTGGTGATGGGCATCAAATGCCAAGGTGAGTGGACGTAGTGTTGCAACTGGCACGGTGATCGGCGGCGAGATTAAGCGCTGATCAGCAACCGCTGTGGTCGAATTGCCAGCAACCCAAGCGCGCGTAGCTAAGCCTGTGCCAGTGGGTGGAATGCGTTTGGACCACGCAGCTGCGGCATCACCGGAGATGCTTTGTGTGGTCCACGCCACTTTATCGCCGTCCACGGTGTCTGAGAAGGCGGTAAGGTCGTTTGTACCTGCAGGACATGCACCAGCAAGCCCGGTAGTAAAATTACCGGTTAGCGATACTGCGCCGACACCGCAATAGTTGGTTGGTGTGACGCGCCAGAAGTACGGCGTATTGGTTGCCAACAATAGTGCAGGGGTGTAGCTGTTGGTGGTGCTGGTGCCGGTTTCAAGGATCGTGGCAAATGTATTGCTCAAGCTCAGTTCGATTTTATAGCTGATGCCGCCCGGTGCATTCCAACTTAGGCTTGGGCGAATGCTGACGCCGGTAGCGCCGCTTGTAGGGGTTAGCAGGGTAGGCGATGCGGCAGGTGCTGTTGAGATCCCAAAGCGAACCGTTGCAGAACGTGATTGCGCGCCGCTGGTGCCGGTAACCGTGCCTTGATAAGTGCCTGCAGGGTTTATGCTGAAGCCGTTTAAGGCCAATGTCGTCGTTTGACCTGCGGTGAGCGTCGTTGTTCCAAACGTTGGAAAGATGCCGCCTGGGAATCCGCTCGCACTGAGCGCTACCGTGCCGGCAAAAGAACCCAAAGCGCCAGCGCGGATCGTAAACGTTCGGCTTGCTGCAGGTGCAACGCAAAACGGTACCAAGCTGGTTGGCGTGGCTTCTACGCTGAAATCGCTTTGGCCGCATTCTGCCAACTTGAAGGAGCACACGCGGGTTTGCCAGTTGGTATTACTGGTCGTGGCGTAGTATTCGTTGGTGTGCCAGAAGGTGCAGTCGTCAGATGGATCGACGCCCGTGGTGGAATAATCACCCCAGCGCGAGAACGGCCTGCCTTGTTGTGGTGCCGCAAGTTGCGCGCCGGTGGTGGTAGGGGTGCAGTCTTCGGTAAACCCAGGCACGATTTCATCACGCATGAGGCCAGGTGCATCGGTACGAGCCCGCGCGGTATGACGGATTTGCGCGTTTATAGTCGGGCTACCGACGCTATAGGCAAAACCAATATTGCCGTTTTTGTCTTGGTTGATCGAGCCCAGCCAGCGGTGTTCGGTACCGGGTGCAAAGGTGCCTTGATCGACTAGACGTTTGGTCAATACGCTCGGAGCGCCAGACTCAAACCCGGCTTTGAATTCGCCTGCAACGCCGCCAACAACGGTTTCGCCAGGGGTAAAGCCGAACTGTGCCCAACGTGCACCAGCGCGGTCCGCACCAACATCCACAGCGTGGTTAATTACTGCCGTCGCTTCGCCCGGGCCAGTTGGGCCATAGGCGCGTAACGCCGCGAGATACATGGTGTTGGTATCGAAATCATCCAAGCGCACTGCGGAGCCTAATTGTGGAATGCCAGCCAAGCCTTGGGCATAGCTATCCGAGATGATGCTGGTTGGGGTATCCGTAAACGTTGTGGTTCCTGCATCCCAATTTAGACAGAAATCCCAAACGTG
This sequence comes from Rhodanobacteraceae bacterium, assembly GCA_031409855.1. Taxonomy (GTDB): domain Bacteria; phylum Pseudomonadota; class Gammaproteobacteria; order Xanthomonadales; family SZUA-5; genus JANNYA01. The sequence continues at coordinate 5,716 of JANNYA010000232.1, forward strand.
ATAGCCTGCACCGGTAGAAATGCGATCAACAAACATTGGGCATGCGCTTTCTGGCATGCCAAACTGGCCTTCAAGATGGAAAGGCAAGGCACCAAAAACGTCAATGCCGCCCGCGCGAATGAATTTTGCGGGTTGTCCGATCAGCATTTTGTCACGCTCAACAGCGGCAAATGAGGTGCCTTGAAATGCGTTACCGATAAATTCGTGCATAGTGAATAAATAAGCGTTTTGGCTGCTATCGGTGGTGCGCCACACGCCCATTTTTCCGTAATCGTTAAACACCGGATAGGCAAAGGCATAACGGTAATAGGCACCGAGTGGATCAGCGGTTTGTGATATCGCCACACATTGCAAAAATGGTCCAACGGTTAGGCTGGTAAACGCAAATTGACTCACAATCCAGCGGCCTGCAGCGTCGTCCCACAACACTAACGGATCCCCCTGATTGGTGGTTTCACATAAGCCACCAAAGCCGGCAAAGAATGAGTTGCCGAGTGCGGGCGTGGCAAAAACGCGGTTGCCAGTGGCTTTGTCAAACAGCATCCAAGCGGTGTTCACCATTTGGAAAAAATGCGCAGGGCTTACATCACCGGTTGTGTCCGGCGGTAAAAACCCGCCAGATTCGCTGCCGCTCAAGCCGTTGAAGGCTTTCAAAACGTCCGGGGCAGGAATGTTGACGGGGCCAACTTGCGCTCTTGAACTACTTCCAGGCTTTTGCACTAAACCAGTCAATTCTTCAAACGAGGGTAGAAAGTTAAAGCGTTCGGTTGCAGGCCCAATTGCGGGCTGTGTTACTCCAGCGCGCGCCAAAATGTCGCGCATGGGTTCGGAAACGTCATGCTTGGAATCCTGGCCAACTTCAATGCGCAGCTTGGGATCACCTACTGCCGAAGGTGCGGCAATCGCGCCTGTGGCTAAAATTAGTAACGCAACAGCAGCGCCACCTTTGAAAACATTCCTCATCTTGCTCTCCATGTTAATTTCGATTCCTAAGGCTTGAACTTCTCAAAACAACGTTTTACAAACTGCCCACTACAAATAAGTTATTCCCTGTTTCTAATCAGCACCGCGCGCAGCGTTGAGCGTGCGTCCCTCGGCAGTAGGGCATAGCTCAACGCAGTGCGAATTGCGTTTGCTGCATCATTTGGGCTGATGCGCAGCGCTAAAAGTGCAGATTGTTCAACCAATGCCGGGTTTGGCGATTGCAGCCAGCGTGACACGTCCGCCACTTTCACAACGTTTGTCACTCGCACTTGCCTAGTAAAATGGTTTAGAGCAGCGAAAACCAGCTCGTCCTGCGAATCGATCCAAGGCAGCTGACCGGTCGGGGTGCCAATGAGTACTTGCTTCGCCAACTGGTCAAGCTCGGACGTGCCGGCAGCAATATTACCTGCACTTGCAGCCGAAAGTACTCGTGCCCGGGTAATGCCGCGCAAATCGGTGCGTGCAATTACCGCGAGCAGTTCTGTCGCCTGCTTGGACGTTAATTGTGCAATTCGCGAATCGCTGTAAATAATTTCCGCAGTGGCCAAATCGACCCGCTGCACGTCGCCAGAACGCACGTCATCCAGCAGAAGCGAGAGGTAATCTGCGCCACGTTCAACTTCTATGTGCGCAGCCTCGAACAGGGCGGTGTTTGCTTCGCTAGTCAAAAAAATGGGCGGCGATGCGCCCTCCAGGTCGAACAACTGCCATACCTCAAGCGCCATAACCCGACCCGGCTTTTTCGGGTCGAGCAAGCGATCCAATACAATCAGGGTGTAGTCAGTTTCTGGCGCCAGCCTAGCCAGAATATCAGTGCTTGCTGTAATCGTTGCCTTGCCGAGTGCGGCTGGTCCGGCGATGACACGGGTTACTTGAAACTCAAATTGACCTTTGGCAACGTCAACGGCTTCTAAATGTCCGATCACGCTCGAAACATCATCGCGCCTTACAGCTTCCAGTGGCGGCTTAACTCGGGGCGCTGCACTTGCGTCCATGCTCACACATAGGCTGAGCAGTGCGAAAAACCAAGCCACATTGAAATAAGTTCGCGCACAAAAAGTGCTCATAATTAATCCTTGATGAAAACACGTTTCGGCGCTGCAATTTCACAAATGTTTGTGGATTGCTTCACGTAATGAGCGGCCAAAAACGTGGAGTACGACGCACGGCTGAGGTCGTAGTCTACGCCCGACTTAAGGCGCAATCCAATGGCTAACTGATATTCATTCAAGGATTCAACTCAAAAAATTTTATCGAAACAAGTCGCTGCGGCAGGCGAGGAGCAATCAGCGGTTCAACCATCGCCGCAACTGCAGCCAGCCTATCGGTGCGTGTTTGGCATCAAACCTGACGCGCAAATATTCTGGCTCAGCCCAAACCCGTTGTTTGACCAGCGCGTAACGTTCGCGCCAGCTGGCAAAGCGCCAGTCAAACGCGAAATCGTTGAGCTTATTTTGCAAGAATGTCGCCCCTGGCTCATTGTTGATGCTTTGCAGTCGCGCGAATTGGGTATCGGAGATGTCCGTGTGAAAAAGTATTTGGCTCGGCATAAGCGCGTCCAAGAGGATTGCCGACAGCCCAAGCTGTGCTGCGCGGCTCAGCGTTTGTTCCTGCTGCTCCGGCGTCATCGCCTGCCAAAGCAGATGCATGTCATAAAGCCAGATAAAGCGCTCCTGATCCCGGTGATGCCCGATACGGTGGAGCGCAGCAATCAGTAGCGCATCCACCGCGCAGGGCATGCGCCAATGTGATGAGCCGTCAAAAGTGACACTGGTGTCATTGAGTGTTGCAAACGGCAGCGCGCGCGCTAGCAGTGGCCGGGAGGAAAGCGCCCAATGTAAATCCAAACTAATCAGCGCGCCGCTCATGCGTTTTTGATAGGTGCGCTCTGGCAAAACTAGCGCGCTAAAGTTCGATGCAAGTGGCTGCCAATGCGCGTCCAACAAAATTTGGTGCGCGCGCGCTTGCTGGGCAGGCTCGATCAACAAATCGGTGTCTACGCGCGGCCTTAATCCTGGGCTTGGGTAATGACTTAGCGCTAATGCGGCGCCTTTTATGACTATCCCCGGAATCGCTGCACTGGCAAAGGCGTCGCTCAATTCCACTAATGCCGAGCGATGCAGTGCGTCTACCATGGCGGTGCGGGCGTGTTCGACGCGCGCGGCTTTTGCATGCTCCGTATGCGCAAGCAAGGCAGTTTGGGTTTGTGGCCAATGCCCAAGCAGCGCCAGCATGCCGTGCGCGCGCGCTTCGATCAGCAAGGCATCTAGCTCATCCGCAGAAAAACGTGGCCTAGTGAATTCACCGGTCTGCCGCGCAATCCACTCATGCAGCTTCGTTTGTGCGGGTGCTGGAATTAATGTTGGGTCAGTGCGCATCGTTACAAACCATACTTGTTAACTCGGCTCAGCGATATGCTAAGATTTCGCGAGTGTGTCCTTAAAATGCTGGGTGATGTCATGAAAACAAAAATTCTTGCGGTTTTGATCAGTGTTGCGCTCACTCAAATTGCATTCGCAGATGCGCCTAGCTGGCTAATAGAAGACGCGCGCTTGATGGATCAGGCGCTAAGTGCAACCAAAAACGGCGTCAATCCTACCGATGCGACCGCCGCAATTATCGCAGCGGGAACGCCAGCAAGCTATACCGTGCAAGCGATTACCACCGCTTACGCGACCTGCCCGGCACTGGAAGCAAGCGTTACCGAAGCGGTACGCAATGAACCCAGCTCGGCCTATGATGTCGTCACTGCAGTACAAGATTTAGATGCGTGCCCGTGTTCCGCCGACAATGTTTGGCCACATACGCGTATTGAATCCAGAATACGGGTTGAAAGCCGTCGTTTTGAATCTGTAGGCATGGGTGTGCGTTCTAATTGCGTCGCTATTGCCGCAAATGCTGCGGCTCAACAAGCGCCTTCGCAGGCGCAAGCTATCCTTTATGCCGCCTCGGGCGATCCCTTCGGCCGCCCAGGCGTGGATCGAAATGGCCGTCAAGTGATTGATGCGGTGGGTAAGGTTGGCGTCAGTCGTGGGGAATGGCAGGGCACGATGGAAGGCAAGGGCATGAGCTTGCAGCGCGAAGATTCCGATTGCTCCGGTGATCGTGACCCTATTGATGAATTCGCGACCACTTCGGGCTGGTCCAGTAAAGAAGGTAACGACGCTGGCGATTTAGGTAAATCGGACGATAGCTGCAGTACCCGCTCAGCGGACTTAGTGATTTCGGACTATCAAAATAGCGATGACGACGGCAATGCCGTGGCAGTTTTGAATAACACCGCAATTGATATCGATTTGGCCAAGGGTAAATATGTGCTGGACGTCTACAGCGACGGTGCGAATATGCCGAGCAAAACGATTCCACTCAAAGGCAACTTGTTGAGCGGTGATTCGATTGTGCTTGCGGGTGACAATGCCGAACAAGACGTGCGTGACCGTGCAACGATGGTCACCGACGATTTGGATGTTTCCAAGGTTAATGCCCTGGTTTTGCGGCGTGGTGGTATCTCGGAAGTGAATTGCGACAACGTGCCAATGGCGCTGGGCATGATTGCCACGGCGCTGGGTGACGAAGGCGAGAAGTGGCTGGACGACACCGCGAAAGAATATGAGCAATCGGCTGATGCGCGTCAAATTGACGCCGTGGGCACGGTCGGTCAGAAAAATGATGTTTGGTTGGGTGCAAAAGCGGGCACGCCAGTCACCGTGGTGCGCCAAGACAGCGTTTGCGACGGTGATGCAAACGCCCGCGATAGTTTTAGCGGCGCGCCCGGCTGGAATGTCGGTGCAGGCGTTACGCCTGCGCAATCCGGCGCGGTTGATGGCCGTTGCGTGGCGAAATCGCGCGACTTAGTGCTTTCCGAATATCAAAACAACGCTGAACAATATCGTTCGGTCACGCTGTTTAACAATACCGGTGCAGGCGTTGATTTGGCGGATGCGGGTTATGTGTTGGAAGTTTATGGCGACGGTGCCGATTCCCCTTCACGCACGATCGCGCTGAAAGGCACGATGAAAACTGGTTCAACCTTCACGATTGCCGATGACGATGCGCCAGCTGAAGTCAAGGAACGCGCCAACATCGTTTCCAGTGAGCTGAATGCGCCAAATATCAATGCGCTGGTGCTTAAACGCATGAACGTCGGCGGTGGGCGCGCGTGTATGGCGGATGTCGTTGCCGCTGCGCGCGATATCAAACTTCCTGTCGAGTTGGCGAATCAGCCGTTTGCGCCCTCACGTGAGCCACAAAATGGTGACTCTGTTTTAGGCCGCCCAATTGGTGCGGGTATCGCTAGCCCGAACTAAGCTGTAGTCAGTCGATTGCACGCCGCTGGCAACTTGAGCGGCCAACTCGGCCGGGGCATTCTGTGTCCCGGCCGTTCTTTTGATACACATCTAATGGTAGAAGTGACGTAATTTATGCAAGTTAGTATTTTTGGTACTGGGTATGTCGGTTTAGTCACTGGCGCGTGTTTGGCAGAATCCGGCAACGCGGTTATCTGTTTAGATGTGGACGCGGGCAAAATTGACGGCTTAAATCGTGGTGTGATGCCGATTTATGAGCCGGGTCTGGAAGATGTCGTGGTGCGCAACCACGCCAGCAAAAACTTGAGCTTCAGCACCGATGCTGCGAGTGCAATTGCGCATGGGCAAATTATTTTTATTGCGGTCGGCACCCCACCCGATGAGGACGGTAGCGCAGATTTACGCTATGTGTTGGCGGTTGCAAAAACCATCGGCACGCATTTGAATCAGTACGCCGTGGTGGTTAACAAATCCACGGTGCCGGTGGGCACGGCGGACAAAGTACGTGCGGCAATTGCCGCTGAGTTGGCGAATCGTGGTGTGGCAGTTGAATTTGATGTTGTTTCCAATCCAGAATTTCTAAAAGAAGGCGATGCGGTGAAAGACTGCATGCGCCCGGATCGCATTGTTTTGGGTTCCAAAAGCGTGCGCGCGATTGATCTTTTGAAAAAGCTGTATGCGCCGTTTAATCGTAATCACGAACGCATTGTGCAAATGGATGAGCGCTCGGCAGAGTTGACCAAATACGCCGCAAACGCGATGTTGGCGACTAAAATTAGCTTTATGAATGAAGTATCCAACATCGCCGAACGGGTTGGTGCAGATATTGAAATGGTGCGATTGGGCATCGGTTCGGACGCGCGCATTGGTTTTTCCTTTATCTATCCGGGCGCCGGTTATGGCGGTTCGTGTTTCCCTAAAGATGTGCAGGCGCTCGAAAAAACCGCAAAAGCGTTTGGCTATGAACCAAGAATTTTGCACGCCGTCGAAGCGGTAAATGCGGATCAAAAATCCAAGCTGTTTGAGTTGCTGCTCAAACATTTCGACGGCGATTTGAACGGCAAAACCATCGCGGTTTGGGGCCTGGCATTTAAGCCCAACACCGATGATATGCGCGAAGCCAGTAGCCGCACGCTGTTGGCGAAATTGTGGCAGGCGGGCGCTACCGTGCGGGCTTTCGACCCTGAAGCACACCATGAAGCGCAGCGCGTGTTTGGTACAAGAGACGACTTAGTGCTGTGCGCGGATGCAATGGCGGCGGTTGAGGGCAGCGATGCTTTGGTGTTATTGACCGAATGGAAAACCTTTTGGAGCCCAGACTTCAAGGCATTGAAGGCCAAATTAAAAGCGGGCGCGCTGTTTGATGGCCGAAATATTTATGACCCTTCCAGCGTTGAGGCGGCGGGATTGGCCTATTACGGTATCGGCCGAGGCCGCAGTGTTGTGCATCCAACGCTAGCCTAATCAGCTGCGTGGCACCCACAAATTTCACAGGAATTAAGCATGCTAGAAATTGATCGCAAACGCGTTTTAGTCACCGGCGGCGCGGGGTTTTTAGGCTCGCATTTGTGTGATCGTTTGATTGCCCAAGGCCACGATGTGCTGTGCGTGGACAATTTTTTTACCGGCAATAAGCGCAACGTCGAGCACCTGCTCAAACACCCGCGGTTCGAGTTAATGCGCCATGACGTGACCTTTCCACTGTATGTGGAAGTGGATGAGATTTATAACTTAGCTTGCCCGGCCTCGCCCGTGCACTACCAGCACGATCCGGTGCAAACCACGAAAACCAGTGTGCATGGTGCGATCAATCTGCTGGGCCTAGCGAAGCGCACACGCGCAAAGATTTTTCAAGCGTCAACGAGCGAAGTATACGGGGACCCAAAAATCCATCCGCAGCCAGAAAGCTACTGGGGCCACGTCAATCCTATCGGCATTCGCTCCTGTTATGACGAAGGCAAGCGCTGCGCGGAAACGCTGTTTTTTGACTATCACCGCCAACACAAGCTCAAAATCAAAGTGGTGCGCATTTTCAACACTTACGGCCCACGCATGCACCCCAATGATGGCCGAGTGGTGTCGAACTTCATTGTGCAAGCCCTGAAAGGCGAGCCGATTACCATCTATGGCGAAGGCCAGCAGACTCGTTCATTTTGCTATGTTGATGATTTAGTGGAAGGCTTTTTACGCCTAATGGCAACCGGTGATCACATTACCGGGCCGATGAATATCGGCAATCCAGGTGAATTCACGATTCGTCAGTTAGCCGAATTGGTGATCGAACTGACTGGCGCGAAAAGCACGCTGGTGCACTTGCCGCTGCCGCCGGACGATCCAACGCAACGTCGGCCGGACATTGCGATGGCACAACGTGAACTCGGCTGGGCACCCAATGTGCAGTTGAAGGAGGGGCTTTTGAAGACGATTGCGTATTTTGATGCCTTGTTAAAGGCGCCCGCAGGTTCTACGAATGAAGCGGGTGGCTAAAGTTTTTGCGTAGGTAAAAAAACCGCTGAAGTCTTTAGCTACGGGTTTCTTCGACGCCAATTGCGCGCTAACCTAATGCGCTAGTGCTGCGCAACAGCTCCGGGCTAAACACTGCGGCATAAACTCCAAAGAGTACTAATGCCCAAATCAGTGCACCGATGACCATCCAAAGCACGTTGAGCGCAGTGAAATTCGCATTGGAACTGCCGTGTTCGTCAGCACTGGCAAAGTTGGCAACGCTCTGCGCGGCAGCCATTAAATAAGCCTGCGCAAACATCAAAACTAAGGGCAAAAAGATCGTGATTGGCTCGCCAAAGCCACGCGAGGACAGCTGGCCGCAAACGGAGTTGACCAAAACCACAATGACGCTTGCGGTTGCATACTGCGAATGGTTGAAGGCGAAATTTTTGCTGCGTGAAAGTGCCAGGGCGGCAAAGCGACGGTATAAATCGTGGTAGAAGAAAATCATAAAAATTGCGCGTGCAACGGGCCACAGCGACTCACCAGATTTCAGGCGTATCGTTTGGTAGTGGCGAAAACCCCAGTACACGAAGTAAATCCCGGCGGTTGCGATGCTCATAATCCAAAATTTGCGCATCGATACCACGTAAAAATCATGGTCGCTGGCAATTTCAAGCGCCGCGTTGGGTGGCGTGTAGGGGTTGTTTACTGGTGTTGGCATTTGGTTTGACATGCGGGAATCGTTTATGGGGTTAAAACGCACTTATAACCCGCGCGCCCCGCGTTTGCACAGGCTAAAGCGTTGCTGTCACTTTCGACACGCCACGCTCATGGCGCAAACACGCAAGAATTGCCTACACAAAATGGCCGCCTGCCTGAGCGGCGCTCAGCGCTATCAGGCTATTATCAAAACACTAACTGATTTGACTAAAGCCAAACATGACCATTTCCCACGTCTGCCCAAAATGTGATGGTTCAAACTTCAAGCGGGTTGAGTTGCCAAATCCGATGTTGCTTTTCTGGGTGTTTAGCCCAGCATCGTCGGTAAACGAATTACTCTTTGGACAACGGATAGCTCGGCTTAGTTTGGAATGTAAGTCTTGTGAGTTACCGTATATCGCGCGAAATTACGTGCCCTGTAAAGCGTGTGACGTGGTTCATGATGCGCGCCTATGGACCGGCCGAGCGGCTTTTGGTAACTGGCTGGGCATTGTTTGTCCAACCTGCAATACCCGCATTCCTTGCTTGTGGAGCATTTTTTCTTGGGTTATTTTGATTTTGCTTGTCCCGTTGTGGTTTTTGCCCTATTGGTTCTATTTTCGTGATCGACAACCGTTTCCGCCAAAGTCGGCAGCTCATGCAGCACCAAACATCAAAGTCAACGCAATAGCAGCATTTCGAATGGGCTTGTTTTGGGGCGGGTTCATGTACTTAGTCACGACTGCAGTGCCTGCAATCGTAAAGTTCCAGAAAACTGGCGAAGTCCAGACTGGTCAAATCATTTTTGCGATCGTTCTGTGGTTCGCTGCAGGCCAACTGTTTGGGGCGACGATGCGTTGGATAATGAATCGAATGGCGTCCGCGAAAAATGCAAATTAACGAAACAACATACTCAATGCAGGCGTCTAATCTTACAATCGCCATCCTAGGCCTAGGCTACGTCGGCTTGCCGCTCGCCCTCGCTTTCCGTTCTAGCCTTGTGGTTTCGTGTTTTTTCTCGGCGGAAATAAGCTAATGTTGGCGTGCCAAACTTGGGGCACAGTTGATCTGCCGATGGAGTTTCCGAAGCTGGTAATATCGGTCAACCGCTACGTGGATGACCTCGCTAACATTACAATCAGGCCACTCGGAGGATAAATAATGAGCAATATAGCGACGACGCTGCACCAGCTGGCGAATCGACTGCCTAGTGGTGCGTCTTGGGAAGACGTTTGTTATGAAGTGGAACTGCTAGCCTCTATTGATCGAGGCTTGCAGCAAGCGAATTCGAAGAATGGATTTAGCAGCGAGGCACTATTAGCAAGTTTGGGTTTACTTGAGTGACGCTACGCTGGGCATGTGAAGCCACTCAGCAGCTTGCAGCGATCAAAGCCTATATTAGCCAAGACAGCCCAGCGGCCGCGCGTGAACAGGTCTTGCGAATTGTTGGGGGCGCTGAGACCTTAGTTTTTCCGCCGTTACTTGGGCGTGTCGTGCCAGAACTTGGCGATTTCGCGATCCGTGAATTACTTGAACGCCCATATCGAATTATCTACACAGTAATTGACGGTGAGCCTTGGGTACTAACCGTTTGGCACTATCGTCGTCTTTTAAAATACGGCGGTGTTCAAAAGCCGCTGCCCATAACCTGATGAAATATGTTGCCTAAGCCACCCACAATCGCCATCCTAGGCCTAGGCTACGTCGGCTTGCCGCTCGCCCTGGCCTTCAGCTCTAACCGCGCGCCTACGCAAGTCGTCGGCTTCGACATTGATGCAGCCCGTGTCTTGGCATTGAATCAGGGCAGTGATGCCAATGGCGAAGCGGATACGCTTGAGCTGCAGGCAGCACTCGCCGCTGGTTTAGTATTGAGCTGCGACGCGCAAGTTTTGGCAGCGGCTTCAATCTATATCGTGACCGTGCCAACGCCAGTCAACAGCGATAAACGCCCAGATTTAGCGCCGCTGGAAGCTGCGTGCAACTTGATCGCAAAGTTCTTAAAGCGCGGCGACTTAGTGATATTTGAATCCACGGTTTATCCAGGCTGCACGGAAGAGTTTTGTGCGCCGCTCTTGAATGCGGGCTCGGGTTTAGTACTCAATTCGGATTACGTTTTGGGCTACAGCCCAGAGCGCATTAATCCCGGCGATCAGGTGCATCAGCTGGCGTCAATCGTCAAAATAACTTCTGGCTCGACGGTTGCTGCGGCAGATCAAGTCGATGCGCTGTACAACTCGATTATTACGGCGGGTACGTTTCGCGCCGCCAGTATACGCACCGCTGAGGCCGCGAAAGTGATCGAAAATGTGCAGCGCGACGTCAATATCGCGCTGGTCAATGAGTTTGCCCAGGTGTGTGCGCACTTGAAGCTGGATAGCGCGGCGGTTTTGGCGGCGGCGCGCAGCAAGTGGAATTTTCTCGACTTCCGCCCCGGACTAGTCGGTGGCCACTGCATTGGCGTGGATCCGTACTATTTGATTCACCGCGCGCAAGCGCTCGGCTATCACCCGGCGTTGATTAGCACCGCGCGTTTAGTGAATGAGGGCATGGTCGGGCATATTTGTGCCGAGGTTTTGAAACTGTGCGCGCGGCGTGGCGTGGCCGCGAACGGTGCCAAAGTCCTGATCATGGGCGTGGCATTTAAGGAAAATTGCAGCGACACGCGCAACAGCCGGGTGTTTGATATCGCCACAGAGCTGCAAAGTTTTGGCGCTGAAGTTGCGCTTTATGATCCGCTGGTCGCCGCCGCACACGGCGATATCGTCAATGGCTTTGCCTTGATTACGCCCGCGCCAGGAAGTTTCGATTTGGCGATTGTCGCGGTCCGGCATCGACAATTTGCGCTCATGGGTGTTGCCGGAATTCGCGCGCTGTTAAAAGCCCATGGCCTGATTTACGATGTCAAACGGCTACTTGAAACCGCTGACAGCGACGGACGTCTTTAATGTGCGGCATCGCGGGCGAATTTAGCTACGGTGCGAATGCGCCTGCGGTCGACGCTGACGCCTTAGTGCGGGTGCGCGATGCGATGCGTTTACGCGGGCCGGATGGCGCAGGGCTTTGGCTGAGTAGCGACCAGCGCATTGGCTTGGCGCATCGACGGCTGTCCATTATCGATTTGGCGGCGCGCTCGGATCAGCCTTTGCATCGTAGCGATGGCAGCGCGGTGATTGTTTTTAACGGCGAAATTTATAACTATCGGGCATTGCGAAAAGAGTTGATCAACGCTGGCGCGCTGTTGAAAACCGAAGGCGACACCGAAGTAGTGCTGGAATTACTGTGTCGCGAAGGCATTAACGGCCTACGGCGCTTGCGCGGCATGTTTAGTCTCGCTTTTTACGATCTTGCCGCGCGCACGCTGATTCTGGCGCGCGATCCCTATGGCATTAAGCCGATGTATTACGCGGATCGTGGCGGCCAGATTGCCTTTGCATCCAGCGTGAAAGCGCTGGCGCAGCACGGAAAAATCTCCGGCGAGCGCGATGCCGCCGCCGAAGTTGGATTTCTGCTGTACGGCAGCGTGCCCGAACCATTGACAATATTGAGCGCGGTTCGGGCTTTGCCGCCGGGTTCGGCGCTCATTGTCGAGGCAGGAAGATCGCCGCAGTTGCGCGTCGTGCAAAATTTGATTGAGGCGTTTGTGCAGCCTGAGTTGCAGGCAAGCCAGGAAACGCTGCAAGCGGCGCTTTTGGACAGCGTCAAACATCATTTGGAAGCGGACGTGCCGGTGGGCGCGTTTTTGTCTGCCGGTGTGGATTCCGGTGCTCTGCTAGGTTTGATGCGCGATGCTGGTGCTACTGATGTGCAAACCCTGACCGTGCGTTTTCAAGAATTTGCCGGTTTGGCTGTAGACGAGGGAGTTTTGGCGGCGCAGGTGGCAGCGCATTACCAAGCGTCACACAACGAGTGTTGCGTTAGCGAGGCCGATTTTGCTAGCGATCTAGGCGCTTTTTTAAGCGCGATGGACCAGCCCAGTATTGATGGCATGAACACCTGGATGGTCAGCAAAGTCACGGCGGCGCTGGGCTTGAAAGTCGCAATCAGCGGCGTGGGCGGCGACGAGCTACTCGGTGGCTACTCAAGTTTTAGCGATATTCCACGCTGGCAGAAACGCTTTGGCGGCCTTGCCAAATTACCCGGCATTGCAACCGTGGCACGCGTATTATCGCCACTGGCGAATGCGTTAGGCTTACATCCAAAAGCCGCAGGCATGCTGGAATTTGCGGGCAGCTTAGAAGGGCTGTATTTGCTCCGGCGTGGTCTGTTCTTGCCCTCTGAACTCGGCCAATTTATCGCGAAAGATCGTTTGCAATATGGCGCGGCGCGCCTGGCCGAATGCACCGCCGATGCCTGGGCAGTGCCCGAACATGTACACGACAGCTTCGCCCAAGTAGCCTACCTTGAAGCCACACGCTACATGCGCAATCAACTGCTGCGTGATACCGACTGGGCCAGCATGGCGCACAGTTTAGAAGTGCGAACGCCGCTGGTGGATCGCGTGTTACTGGAAAGCTTCATGCCCGCCCGCTCTAGCGTGCAGGCGATTGGTGGCAAACGCCTGCTGGGTGGAGCACCAAAACAGCCATTACCTTTACACATTATCAATCGGCCAAAAACTGGCTTCACCACACCGGTGCCCGGTTGGCAGCAAAATATTACCGAGTTGCAGGGCTGGAAACGCTACCCGAGCTTGCAAAAGGATGGCACGCCATGGGCTCGGCGTTATGCGGCGGCATTATTCGGGCTTTGACGCTCTTAATCGTCGCTGCACTGATGCATGACAGCATTTGCGAAACCCCCGCCTAAACCGCATGCTTGAGCCCCCAAATCAAACTGCGGACTTTGCCCCTTATGCCCAGCATCAATATCGAACGCACGCATTCCTTGAGCGTCAGCAAAGCCAAAGCCGCTGTGGACGAAGTGGCGGTGAAAATTGCCGAGAAGTTTCAAATGACGACGACTTGGGAGGGCAATCATTTGAAGTTTTCACGCAAGGGCGTCGAGGGCCAGATTGCGGTGAGCCAGGAGCACGTCAAAGTTGATGCCGAGCTGAGCTTTATGGTCGGCCTGATCAAAGGCACGATTGAGAAGGAAATCAACGGCTATCTTGATAAGGTGCTGGTGTAGCGCGCTTGCTCAAATAGCAAAAATCAGCAGCAAATTCTAATTTTCTTAAGGTGCAAACGTAATGCGTCAGTTGAGCGGTTTGGATGCGGGTTTTCTTTATATCGAAAGCGAACCGACGCCGATGCATGTCGGTTCCTTGACGATTTATCAGCGCCCGACTGAGGGCGGTGATTTTGCCCGCGCAGTGTTGGAACACATTAAAAGCCGCCTGCACTTAGCACCCATTTTTAACCAGCGTTTAGCACTGATGCCCTTTGATCTAGGCCACCCGGTGTGGGTGGAGGCCGACGCACTCAATTTCGACTACCACTTTCAGACGCATTCGATTGCGCGTGGCAGCAAGCCTGGCTCGCAGGCGGCGCTGGAAACATTAGTTGCCAGCTTGCATGAGCCTTTACTTGATCGCGCGCGGCCGCTCTGGCAGTTTCATTTGATCGAAGGTTTGTCCGGTGACCGCGTGGGTTTTTATGCCAAGGTGCACCATGCGGCTTTGGATGGTGCTGCAGGCGTTTTGTTGGCGAATGCATTGCTCGATTTGAGTGCGATTCCGCGCGTGGTTGCGCAACCCGAGGCGCACGTCAAGGTTAAAGCGCCCAGCCGCACTTCTTTGCTGGGCTCATTATTTTCCAACACCTTTGCGCAATACGCGAAATTGGCGCGCACGCTTCCGGGCGCGGTAAAACGGGTGGCGGATGTTGCTATCGCCAAAGGCGTCGCGGGCACGATTGCCGCCACGCGCGAATTTGGCCGGGAGCTTTCCGCGCCAAAAACGCCGTTCAACGTCAGCATTGAAGCCAAGCGCCGCTTTGCCATGTGCAGCCTGCCGCTGAGCGACATCAAGGCGATTTCCGCTGCTTGCGACGCCACCGTCAATGACGTGGTGATGGCGCTGTGTTCGGGCGCGCTGCGGCGTTTCTTGATTAGCTTGGACGTACTGCCCAGCCGCTCATTGATCGCTGCGGTGCCGGTCAGTCTGCGCGAGCTGGGCGATCAGAAAATGAATAATCAGGTGTCGATGGTGCCGTGTAGCTTGGGCACCGATGCCAAGACCGCAGAAAAGCGCTTGGCGGCAGCGAAAGCGGCGATGGGCGAAATCAAAGGCGCGCTGTCGAACTTCAAAGATTTGATTCCGACCGACTACCCAAGTTTGGGCGCGCCTTGGCTGATCGGCGGATTGGCGAGCTTGGCGGTGAAAACCAAGTTGGCAGACCGCTTGGTGATGCCGGCCAACTTGGTAATTTCCAATGTGCCCGGGCCGAAAGTGCCGCTGTACTTGGCCGGTGCGAAAATGCTGGGCTATTACCCATTGAGCATTGTGATACACGGTATGGCATTGAACATCACCGTGCACTCCTACGCCGGACAGCTGGATTTTGGCCTTATCGCCTGCGCGCGCGCGGTCCTTGATTTGACGCCCTTGGCGCAAGCACTTGAGGCCGAACACATGGAGTTAAAGGCTTTGGCGGCGCATCGATTGCTGGGGCCGACGGCACACAGTCAAAAGTCGGCACCAAAAAAGGCGGCACCCAAAAAAGCGGCGGCGAAGATATCGGCAGCACTGCCAGAGAAAGTGAGCGTAAAACCACCTGCAAAAAAGGCGGTGGCAAAGCCGTCACCGGTAAAGACAGGGGCCGCCAAAGCAGTGAGTAAAGTCAGCAGCAAAAGTGCAGTGGCGAAGAAAACCACAGCAAAGCCATCGGCAAAATAATCCATGACCCTATCTATTGAATCCAGTGCGATGAACTCATTCAAGCCGAAAGCCCTGCCTGCCACGCGGCCCGCACGCCATAGCGCCAAAGCGGTCTTTGCTGAGCCCCTTTCCCTACGCCCGCCATCGCTTTGGCATATGGCATTAGAAGCGCGCGCGCCAATGGAATTGTGGGCGAGTGTGTTGGGGCTGCCGATTTTGCATCAGGTGCCCAAAGGCGACGGCCAGCCGGTATTGGTGTTTCCTGGCTTGCTAGCTGGTGATTCGACGACTTTGCTATTGCGCGCGTATTTGAAGCGGCTGGGCTATGTGCCCTACGGTTGGAAGCAAGGTATTAATGCCGGGCCGCGCCATGGCGTGTTGGCTGGTTGTCGGGAACGCATTGAAGAAATTCACGCTGAACACGGACGTAAAGTCAGTTTGATTGGTTGGAGCTTGGGTGGCTTGTACGCCCGCGAAATGGCGAAACTCATGCCCGCGATGGTGCGCCAAGTGATCACCCTGGGCTCGCCGTTTGCAGGCAACCCGCAAGCGACGCACGCGTGGCGGCTTTTTGAGTATTTTTCCGGCCATAGCGTCAGCGATCCTAATTTGCTGGAGCGCTTGCGCAGTGCGCCGCCGGTACCTACCACCTCAATTTACTCTAAAACCGATGGCATTGTTGCCTGGCAATGCAGCGTGCAGGCACCGGCAAAACAATCCGAAAATATTGAAGTCAGTGCCAGCCATTTTGGTATTGGTATGAATCCGCTGGCGCTGTTTGCGTTGGCTGATCGCTTGGCGCAACAGCAAGACAAGTGGAAGCCGTTTTCTCGGGCTGGATTGCGCGGCATGTTTTTCGCTGAGCCGGGGTTTTAGCTGTCCTGGATTGGTGACGCTTCTTGGCCATGTTCGCTGAGCTTGGACTCATCGCCCGCAGAAATCTCGCGCAGTTTTTCAAGCGGCACGAGCAGTCCGCCAGAATTGAACTCTGGTAATTTCCATTCGGCTTGTGGCGTTTGCACTGGATTTTCTTTTCTCATCTGGGTCATAAATTTTGCGCGTGGATGGCGAATTAACAAGTTTAGAGTTGCGAAATTGCGGCATGCCAAGCCGAGGGGCTATTGGCTCCGCATTGATGGATGTAAAAATGGAATGATCCCGCAGGGATCACAGAAGGTAGCCGGTGCGTCGTAGGCACAAAGTGCCGAAGACCACCGGAATGATGACACAAGGCCTGTTTCGACCCGGAAGGGTCGCACCAAGAACCTCGACAGAGCTTGATTTGCGCAATTTGGTTTCGCAGGCCCAATTGTGCGACCCCTTGCGGGGTCGGAAACTATGTTCTCCCCGGTTCCGGTGGTCTACGCCGCTTCGCGGCTTCGACACACCGGCTACCCTATGCGATCCCTGCGGGATCGACGCATTCGCGGCCATAGAATAGGACTGAGTGACCACATCAGCTTAAATTGCGCTCTCCACCAAATCCCAGTGGCACCCTTATAAATAGTGTTGCAAACCCAGCTTGCCACGTACACTGTGCGCCAATTCGACCCTAGAAAACCTCAATGGCGCAATCCCACAGCAGCCCGACCCGACCCGCGACCCTAGTTGAAGGCCTAGAGCAGCTTTCTGCGGGCGTGGCTTTGGTGGCGGGGCAGCGTTTGGGGCCGTATCGCCTGGTCAAAGCCTTGGGCGAAGGCGGTATGGGCGTGGTGTGGCTCGCCGATCAGGTCGAGCCGTTCGAGCGCAAAGTGGCGATCAAGCTTTCGAACCAAAAACTAAGCTCAGGCTTGTCGCAGGCGTATTTTGAAGTCGAGCGCCAGGCGATGGCGACGATGGTGCACCCGTATATTGCGCAAATTTATGATGCAGGTGCCTTGCCCGGTGGCGCGCTGTATTTTGCGATGGAATTTGTTGCCGGTGGCACGCTGGACGACTATGTCAGCACCAACAAGCCCAGCTTGGACAGCTGTGCCGCGCTGCTGGCGCTGGTGTGTCAAGGCGTGCAGTACGCACATCAGCGCGGTTTGATCCACCGGGACTTAAAGCCCGCCAATATCTTGATCGCTGATGTTGCGGGCAAGCCGATGCCGAAAATTATCGACTTCGGTATCGCGATTGGCGTTGATTCCGCGCGTGCCGTGGGCATCGGTGGCAGCGCCGGTACGCGCGCTTACATGGCGCCTGAGCAACTCAATCCAAACACAGACGGCATTGATGTACGCGCCGATGTTTACGCGCTGGGTGCGATTTTGGTGGAAACGCTGTGCTTGGCGCTGGATATATCGCTCGAACGATTGGACAGCAATAGCCTGCGCAGCCTGCTTTCCGCCGCCGCCTACACCACCGATGGCAATAGCGCGCAGCAAAATCCCTCGCCAGGATTGCGCGGCCAGATTAAGCGCATCCCGAAACCACTGCGTGCGATTGCGCTGAAAGCGATGGCGAATGAGCGCAATCAACGCTACGAGTCCGCCGCCGCCTTCGCCGATGATTTAAGCCGCTGGCGCGAACGCCGCCCGGTGTTGGCCATGCGCGGTGGCCGCATGTATGCGGTGCGCTGCTTTATCAATCGCTATCGCGGCGCCAGCGCACTGGCATTTTTAACGCTCGTGTCCCTGGTGGCCGGGCTGGTGGTCGCCGCCTACGGCCTAAACCAAGCCCAACACGCCCGCGCATTAGCCGAAACCCGGCGCGAGCAGGCGGAAAAACTAGTCGGCTACATGCTCGGCGATTTTGCCGCGAAGTTAAGTCAAGTCGGCAAACTGGATTTAATTGATGACGTGGCGAAACAAGCGCTCGCGTATTTGAGTGCAGCCAATGACACTGATGCGCTCAGCGCCATTCAACGCGCCGCCGCGCTGCGCACGATTGGGGATTTACAAACGCAGCGTGGGCAATGGGCTGAAGCTAAAAAGACGTTTGCGGTTGCGGAAAGGGCGTTGGATTTTGCGGAAAATGCGGAACCGGGCACCAGTGATTTGCTATACGAACGCGCGCAGGTCGCTTATTACATTGGCTATTGCGCCTATATAGAGCGTAAATTCGATGTCGCACAGACTCACTGGCAGCGATATTTGGATTATGCACAGCGCTTGCAGCCTTTGACGCAGGCTGACGGGACTGGCTTATTGGAGACATCGTATGCTTTAGGGAATTTGGGAACTGTCACATTCGACATGGGTAATCTAGACGTGGCAATCAAAAATTTTGATAACGCGATAGAAATACTTGGCGGACTAGTTAAGAAATCACCCAAAAGCAGCACGCTCATTAGTGAGCTTGCCGCAAAAATTTCGTGGCGCGCAAAAGCGCAAGAAGCGCTTGGTGATTTGCCGGGTGCACTAGAAAGCTATCGGAGTCAACTAGCGATGGTCGAACGTGTGCGTGAAGCTGATTCAAGTGTTGCGAATTGGCGCTTCCAAGAGGCAATTGCACGTCAATGGATAAGTCTAATTTTAATCCAGCTTGGCGACACTGACGAAGCACAAATGCAGCTTGATTCTGCGGTTACGTTACTCAGTTCTCTGCATGATCTTGACCCGAGCGTAAAAGATTGGCAGCGCTCACTTGCAACTGCGGAATCAAATTTGGCTTGGCTTCATTTTGCCAAGGGCGAGATCACCGAGGCTAGCCAAAATATTGAACGTTCAATAATTTTGTTTGAGTCAACAGGTTCAGGTTTGATTTTATCTGTCGATTGGCAACTTAGCGCGGCGATCGCGAATTACCGTGCAGCAGAAATTTCCACAACGCAGGGTCAGAAACACAAAGCCACTGTTTCGAGTGCGCACGCTATTGATAATTTGCAGGCTTTGCTTAGGTCAGATCGAAATGACAGGAAGGCTGCACTTGCGTTGGCTCGGACTTGGCTCGGAAATACAAATCGAAACAAAAATTTTCACGAAAAGGCGCAAGCGCTACTGCTACCGCTAGTTGCAAAACAACCAGATGCGGAAGCCCTTGATCTTCTGACTCGCTCACATATCTTGTTGCGAGAATTCGGCAGGGCTAATAAACTCCGAGCGCGCTTGGATGCGATGGGTTACCGTCATCCAGATTACCAAGCCTTTGTGGCTCATAATTGAAGGGATTTACCATGACTGAAATTACGACAATTTTAAGCATTTCTGAAAAAGGCGTTTACAGCTACAAGCCTTCCAGTGTGACGGTGACGAAATCGAACACTACGCTTATTTATGCGCTAGATGATTCAACAGCACAAATTTGGGAGATAGTAGGCATGACTAATACAGACAGCAAAAACCAACTCAGCAATCAAACGAAAGCTGCAAGTGGAAACAGCATTTCGGTCCTCGACATTAATTCCTTAGCCGATACTTTTGATGTCACAGTTGTAGCGCAACACCGCTCGCAGCGCGAACGACTTTTGCGAGTCGATCCCGGTGTACAAAACATACCTACGTAACCGATCCTAAAACATTCCAATCCTAGGAATCCAATCCTAGGAATCCAATCCTAGGAATCCAATCCTAGGAATCCAATCCTAGGAATCCAATCCTAGGAATCCAATCCTAGGAATCCAATCCTAGGAATCCAATCCTAGGAATCCAATCCTA
>JANNYA010000233.1:0-49663 GCA_031409855.1 Rhodanobacteraceae bacterium
TCCACTTTTCCACAGTCGACGCAGTCGCCGACGACGGGCTATTCGATCTAGCCCTAGGAGGAGGGAAGCTGTGGGAAAGTGGTCAGGTTAGCAATGCAAAATAAGCAGAAAATGCGACAAGTAGGTTGACAGATACCGCTGGCGGGTTGTGGGCGGTTTGGAGGAATTGTTGGAGAAGGCCAAGGAACTCAAGCAGCGCACGCTGTTTGGCATTGGTTTTGCGCGGCTTTTGAAAAACATCTGATGCGACACGTCAGAATTAATTTTGCCGCGATTGCGGCTGGCTGCGTTGGGCTTTGGAAAGTTTGATACAAATTTTAAGGGTGATTTATGTTACGTGACGAATTATTTGGCGGCAGGTTTTGGGCTTCCGGAGGGTTTGGGCCAGAAATCGGCTAAAAGCGCGTGTCCGGCGCGCTTTGTGACACGTTCACTTGCCGATCTGGGCCGCGACCTGAGCTCCTTGGGTGTTTCTGCGCACTCCTTGCTATGGCGAAGGAATCGAGACTCTTATGCCCTCGTACTTAAAATTTTTGTTTTTAGAAAGGCTACATCTTGAATAAATCAACAAGGCTAGATTGTTCATTGCCCTCACCACTCGAGGGTGTACCAATGCTTTTTGGTCAACTGTTTCCTTAAAAACACTATCCCTTACGTTGGTCTTAGTGCAAGTTGATTTTCGCTCTCCCAAGAATTGTATTTTAACGCCAACGCGTTCGCGTTGGAAAGTTGCTGATATTTCGTCGCGGGAAATAACTTTGGAAAAATATATTCCACCGGTCCATTCCAGGTTGGTTTTCCAAATTCCAAGAAGCGTTCGCCTTCCGGGCTTAGAGTTTTTAGAGTCATAGAAATGTAGCGCATCAAACTTTTGAACAATTAAAATTGGATTTGATTCTGCTTCTAAATAAAATATCATTATTTTTCCTGGGGTTTCATTGATGCTAACCGAAAAAATCGCGCGATTTTGGTTAGAAACATTGCACAATTTACCAATAAAATTCAATTTATGTGTCCGGAATTCAGCACACTCGCTTTTCATCTCTACATCAATAGCGTGCAATCCAGGAGATATAAACAGGATAAAAAATCTAATGATAATGAATTTACATATATTAATATTTAATTTTAAACTATTGAACACAATAGTACCCACAATTTACTCTTTCTTCCTTGCCTCTTCTTTTTAAAGGGTCATTTTCGGGATCCCCAAAAATTGGTTTTTTCCCAGGGCTTTTATGAGTCCACTGACCATCTTCATTTTCACGCCACCAATGAAAGTCATCGCTTTCAAGTTCACCATTTTTATTTCGTACATTTCTGAAAATTGCCAAATAAACCTTGTACATGCAATCAGGGCAGCTTGATTTACGGTCAGATTTTGAAATTGCCTTCCTTGGGGGGGTTTCTCTAAATAATCTAATGAATTTTTCGCAAGAAAAATTTCTCGCAGGAAGATCGTTTGGTTGCTGAAGAGACAATACATTTTCTCTTGGCCCACTTGGATTATCCATAGCATATTCAGTGCAATTCGATTTAATAGTGTAATCTGACCAGCTGTCGGCTGAACTGGGCGGACTTCGGCAAACACGTCCACTCGCTTTTAGTCCGCTTGGATCCATATATGCCGTGGGTGATGACCGTGCATATTGATACAAGTTTGGCCCATCAATAAAAAACCCTGGATCATGCTCAATAAATCTCGCGGCGCTTGCGTCATATTCTCTCAATAAATTTTGACTCAACCCAGCGGCGGTATCCTCCCACTGCCCCGGAAACCGCATCAAATATGTCGTTGCCGCACCACTTAAAACCGTCGTCTTCCCAAAACTCTCCCGAACACCACCCCAACTTTTATTCCCATTAGAAGCGTTAGTTAAAACATCCGTAGTATACAAATGATCATTATTTGATAAGAACAAACCATTCGCATCCTTCTGCCAAACCGTATCCGTGCCCCACATACCCCCTGGATTCCATCCATAAGTTCTTACTTCTGAATTTGCCGCTGCCAACTCCTGAATTAACCCCTCATCCGAATACAAAAACCAAGTAATCTCAGCCCCAGCCTGCCGCCAAACCCGCCTTCCCATCGGATCATAAGCATACTTAGCCACTGACACGGAATTATCCTTTACCTCCACCAACCGATCCTGAGCATCATAAACATATTCACGCGTAGCAGAAACAGGCGTACCCGTTTCCTCCTTAATCGTCGAGCCATTCAAATCATAGTCAATCGCCTTAGCTTCCGCGCCCAGCCCCCAAGCCTTCAACTCGTTATTATCGTTATAACTCCAAACACCCGGTTGGTGCTGCGAACTCATGCGATTGTGCACACCATCATAAGTATATTTTTCTTCAGGCAGCCCATTTGGATTACTCGCACTCTGCCGTAAACTCAACGGCGGCGTTGCGTCAGTCAAGCGATCCAAGTTATCGTAGCCATAAAGATATTCACCATCGAGCGTAGTCTTGGTTTTGATATTCGATACTTCATCATAGGTATAAGCGTGATCCATTACTGGTTGACCGTTATTCCCCGGCGTAGCCCCATAACCCTTCACTTCAATTCGTTTCGGTCTTTGCAGCGCATCCAAAGTCACCGTGCGCTTTAAATTCCCCGGCATGGTAATTTCACGAATCGCGTTCCAGCGATATTGATACGTCAGCGTGTCGTTATTCGCGGCCAAACCCGGAATCTTATAAGTCTTCAGCTGATTATTATCATCATAAGTAAAATTCAACGTGCCGGTACTGCCCGGATACGTCATGGTTTTCGGCAAGCCATTCGCTTCATAAGTTCGACCAATCGTTTTTGTAAACGCTGCTGCCCCACGTCCAAAGGTAATCGACTCGCTGGTTTTTTCGCCCTTATCGTTATAAACATATAGCCCCGACGTTAAACCATCGTCATAGGTTTTCAGCAATCCGCGCTGGTCATAGGTGTAGCTCATGCTTTTACTAGGCGTCGTGGTTTTCGGTAGGAAATGCTGCTCCAATTCCAGGCGATTGTCATCGTCATAATAGAACTTTCGCTTCGCGCCATTTGGGCTGGTGCGTTCGCGCAAATTTCCGTTGGCGTCGTACTCGTACCCAATCGTTTGCTCCATCGGCCGCGTTTCGGTCTTCTTGCGATTGAGCCGGTCATACGTAAAGGTGTGCGTGTTGCCATTCGCATCCGTGACGGTGCGCAAATTATCGCGCTCGTCGTAGGTGTAGATGGTTTCGCCTAGAATGGGGTCGATCTCTTTGGTTAGGCGGCGCAGCTCGTCATATTTTCGCAAGCTGGTGCGGCGTTTGGCATCGGTTTGGCTTTCAACTTGCCCGACGGCGTCGTAAGTCATGCCGCTGGTGTAAGTCAACGTCGGACTTAAAACTTGCTTCGTTTCAACTTGTCGATCCATTTGATCGTATTTGTAGCTTTCCTCATAGGTCGGGTATTTGCGCCCCGACACTAAACCTTCCAGCGCGTTGGTGACATCGCCGTAAATGGTTTCGATTTCATTCAAATTGCCGTCGATGATTTTTTCCATACGCCCACGACCGTCATATTTCAGCTTGGTTTTAACGAGTCTGGCATCAGTCGATTCGTCCATACGGCCTTCGTCGTCATAATGCTGGCTAGATTCGCCGCCCAAAGGATCGAGCGTGCGTTCTAGGCGGCCGTCATCGTCATAGAAATACTCAGTCGTCGCCGTGCGCGTGCCGTCAATCGGGCTAATGCTTTTTTTAAGGTCGCCGTCAAAGTTGTATCCCGTTTTTGCCGGCGCGTAATGGTCACATATTTGCTAGGTTTTGCCGATCACAAAAAAAACCCGCATCAAATGATGCGGGAATGCGGCTCAAACGCGGAGCCAAATTAGCAAGTTGTGTTTGATTCTGGTACCGCAGACTTAATTCGAGGTAAATCCAATCAGTTCTTGTGTGCCGGTAGATGTGGGGAGGCCGGGTACGATCGATTCTGTTTGGCCTTTAATCGTGTAAACAGTGCCGTTAGTCCATACCGGCCCTGCCGTGCGTGTAGAGATGGAAAAGCCCTGTATCGTAGTGCTGGTGTTGGTAATGATGTCGCGCTTGCAGGCGTTATTAAAGGTTCCCGCTTGCACAGTTACTGTCTCGTTGGCAGCGCGTACTAACGTTTGGACGTAGTTCGTGACATTTGAGCCGGTGGGGGGGAACGTATCTAGCGTTACGGTGAAATTAAGTGTTTGCGTCGAACCGACTGGTGGATTGATCGTGTAACGATTTTGCGAATATCGGCCGCGCGCAGTCATTAGTCCCGTAGCTGCATCGAAATTCTCTAGACCGATGTTTTCGTAGGTGCCATCGCTATTAAACCGTGCATATTCTCGATTGATAAGGCGATTTGCCTCGTCATACCGTTCCCACATCTGAGCCGTGATGCCTTCAAATGTACGTGTCCCCATGCCCTTCTCGGTATAACTCGAGTTCGCGGCAATTGAACTGGTGGTACGTACTTTTCGTGTTTGTCCTGCCTGTAAGATTTGGTAGCAGCTATCGGTATTGACGACTGGCGCGGGGGTGCCATTGCGGCATATTTGTGCGGGTGCCGAAAACTGCTGGCGCTCGAAGTTTTTTGTCTGCGTCACGTTGCCGATGGTGTAGGTCATGGAGCCTTTTTCGCCATTGGTGAAGCGAAAAGTCATGTTGCCCACATTCGGCGCGCCGCCGGCTGGGAAGGCGGGCGCGCCATTGATTTGGGTATACGGGGTGCCAGCAGTCACTTGGTGTATTGCACCGGTAAAACTTCCGTCAGGTTGCGCTTCTGCGCGCGAAACGGTGTACCAGGTATCTCGGCCGTTCGCGTCGTAAGTAAACCACGTGGCAAACATCAAATTGTCTTGATGGAACAAATTGATGCCCCAGCCAGATTCTTGTGGATTCCACCAAATATCCGAATAGTTCGTCGCCGTTGCGCGTGAGGCAGTGGTGCTTTCGCATACCGGCGTGCTGGTGCCAATCGGCACCCGTGTCAACGCTTTTGTCTGCGTCGGCATATTGTTAAGGGTGTAGTTGAAACTTAGCGCGCCGTTATTTGCAAAGCTTAATTTAGCGCTGCCAAGCTTTGTCACGGTGCGTGACGCAACGCCGTTGATTTGATTGAAAGGCACGCCGACAACGCGGTATATGTCGCCCACATAGGATAAATCAGCCTGCTTAGTCGCGCCGCTGACCACTAACCAGAGCGGTTTGCCGTCGGTGTCATAAGTGAACCAAGTTGGAAACAAGACATCGCCCTGATGCACGATATTGAGGCCCCAGCCACTTTCAGCGGCATTGTACCAAGGGCCGGTGTAATTTTGCGCGTGTAAGGCAGATGTAGAAACGATTGCGAATGCGGCGATCGAAGTTTTGAGCTTTAGCATGGCGAATTCCAGTGCGCGAGGGTGAGTGTACTTTCGTCCTCGTTCACGCCGTTTACGACCCTTCGATTCGGGGGGTGACAAGCTAACTTTGCTGCTTTTGTGGGCTATACCCTAGGGCTTTTAAGCTAAAGAGGGTTTTTCAGCGAAAGCATGTTGTGCGCAAACGTCATTTAAACAGGCAGGTTTAGCAAACAAAAAACCTTGGCCTAGGCTTAAGCCCAAACGGCGCAGGTGCTTACACTGCGCTTCGGTTTCAATGCCTTCGGCGATGACGTCTAAGCCCAATGAATCGGCCATTAAAAGTATGGCGCGCACAATCGCACTGCTGCCACCCGCTTCACCGTCGCGCAGGGCACTGACAAAGGCGCGGTCTATTTTTATGCCCAACAATGGAAACCGGTGCAGATACGAAAGCGAGGAATAGCCGGTGCCAAAATCATCGAGCAAAGTATGCACGCCGTGTTGCTTTAGCAGCGCGAGACAGCCAGCGACCTGCTCGGGATTTTCCAGCAATACCCCTTCGGTAACCTCAAGGCGGATTCTGTGTGCTTCGACTTGATGTTGATGCATCAGCGCTAAAAACCGATCAGCGAAACTTCGATCACGCAAATGCGCCGGGGAAACGTTGACGGTTACATACCTTCCGGCAAATGCGATCGAGCCCAGATCGATGCAAACCTGTTCATAGATTTGCCAATCCATCGCCTCTAAATTACCAGTTTCCTGCGCGACATCGACAAAATCACAGGGCAATAACAGGCCGCGTTTGGGGTGTTGCCAGCGCATTAGCGCTTCGTAGCCCACGATTTTAGCGTCGCTAATGTGCGTAATTGCTTGATAAAACGGCAAAAATTCATTGCGGGGTATTGCACGGCGCAGGTCATTTTCTAAATCGAGCGCCTCTAATGCAACTTTGTGCAGCCCTTCGTCAAATATTTCATGGCGCCTGCGTCCTTTGGACTTGGCGCGATACATCGCGACGTCGGCGTCGCGCAGTAACTCTTCTGGGCTTTGGTAGCGCCCATCGACCATCGCAATGCCGATGCTGACAGAGGTGAACAACTCTTTTCCCTGTACCCGTATGGGCGCATCAAAAGCACTAATAACCCGATCAGCAATCGCCATAATTTCCGCTTGGTACGGGCTACTTCGAATCAGTATTGAAAATTCGTCGCCACCTAAGCGCGAAACCAAGTCGCTTGGCGCTACACACGCGCTGATGCGCTGTGCAGCCACTTTGAGCAATTCATCACCAACGAAATGCCCAACCGAATCATTCACCACTTTAAAACGATCTAGATCTAAAAAAAGCACCGCAAAAATTGCCGTAGTATCCATTTGGTAATTTGCTAGCGCCTGCGCAAGTTGGATCAATAGGTTCCCGCGATTGGGCAGGCCCGTCAGGGCGTCATGCAAATTTTCATGCTTGAGCTTGTGCTCCATGCGTTCACGCACCAAAATTTGCGCGCGTAGTTCATTATTCGCCTGTGCCAGTTCGTGCGTGCGTTCTTGCACGCGTTGTTCTAGTTCGGAATAAGCATTTCTTAAGTTCTCAGTGCCTAATCGACGCTCAAGGGCATTCGCGATATGGACGGCAACAAAGCTGACTAATTCCTCATCGGATTGAACATAGTGATGCGCCTGCGTATAGCTCTGCAGCGCGATGATGCCACTGACTTTGCCAGCAATAAACAACGGTACGCCCAACCAACTGACGGATTTAGTGCCGGTAATCGTCACTTCCCCGATGCGAGCAAGTTCATCAATTTCAGCTCTATTTAGACAGGCTGGTTTTGCCGTTCGAATGACATACTCAGTTAAGCCATGACCAATGCCACGTTTATTTTCTAGCGCATCAAATTCATCCGCTGAATAAGCAAAATCCAGAAATAAACCGTCGTCCGAGAGCGTCGCGATATAAAAGTTTTTAGCGTGCAGCAGTTCGGCTACTATTTTGTGTATTGAGCTGTAAAAGCTGTCCATGGTGGTGTTGCTTTGGCTAATTTCCGCGATGCGAAATAGCGCCTGCTGTAGGTGTTCGCTGCGCTTGCGCACGACTATTTCGTTCTGTAAGGCCAAAGTTCGTTCGTCCACGCGCCTTTCTAGATTTTCTTGCGCTTCGCGCCGCTGCAGCAAGCTCAAAATGTGCTGTGCGACGTAGGCCAATAGCGCCTGATCTTTATCGCTATATCGGTGTTCCGGGAAATAACTTTGCACCACCACGCCGCCCAGCACCGTTCCTTGATCCAGCATCGGCACGCCCAGCCAGTCGACGCTGTCCGGCCCTAGGCTGGAGTCTTGCGTTAAATCGAGCCTGGCACGCACTTCATTTGAAGGGCCGCGCACCGGTTTAGCGTTGCGCATCATCGCTAGGGTTAGGCTGTTCGGAATGCTCCGCGCATCGATCTTTTCCTGCGTATTCGGCGTATGCCAGTCAACGCTATCGACAAAATAAATAAACCGAATCGTTTCATCCACCGGGTCATAGCGCGCGATGAAGAAGTTTTCCGCGTACATCAAGCGATTGACTATTTGATGTAATTCGCTCAGCACGGCATGTGTTTCTTGGTCCGAAGTCGCCAAGTCACTGATTGCAAACAATGATCTTTGCAGGCGTTCCGACTCCGCGAGCCGTTGGATATCGCGGTGAAAGTGTTCGGTTTGCAAGATCGACTGGCAGCGTAGCGCCAAATTGTTGAAGTCAGTCCGCAGCTCATTTGAATTTAGCGATTCAACGTCTTTAGCGGGTAGTGCAAAAATTAAACAGGCCCAGTTGAAGTTGTTGCTGGTCAGTAATAGCGCCGTCTGTACGGTATGCAGAGTGCTTGTTTTTGCGCCGTCGCCGCGCATTCGAGCCTTTAAAATCAATGATTTTTGCAGACTACTTAAGCCAAAGTTTAACTCTGTTTGGCGGCTGTTTTGCCATTGCGTGGCGTCAGACGATGCGTTTCCCCAGACCAAACACACGCTTTGCAAGCCCGCTGTTGCAAAGTGTGTGTTGGCTGCTTGGCCTAAGGTGGGCATATCTAGCGCCCAAAGCAATACCTGCTCAAATGAGTCGGGTTTACTCAATATGAGATTTCTGAACGTCATTTTACGACGTTGACACACTATTTTGAGTTCGTCCAGGTCTGTCGAGTTATTCCGGCGAATTGCTGAACTCTAATCGGGCATCGCTTAACGCCGCAACAGCCTTGTTAAATACGTTTAGCCCTAGCGCGCAAAAAGCCGCCAAAACCAAGCGTGTCAAACAACACATCGATGCGTTTGGGATCAACCGGTTTTCGCACCAGCTCACCAAGCTCCGGTACCGGTGCGTTGCGCGCAATTTGGGTGAGTTGATAGGACATCCGCGCGCTTTGCGCATGCTCGCGCAGCTTTATGCCGATACCTTGGGCGCCGCGTATGCGTAAAAACTCAACTTCAGCCCAACGTGTCAACACGGCTTCGAGCGAGCCAAAGTGCTGCATTAGCGCGGCAGCAGTTTTCGGGCCGATGCCTGGAATGCCAGGGATGTTATCAACGGCATCGCCACTCAAAGCCTGTAGCTCCGCCATTTGCTCTGGGTGCACGCCGTGCTTTTCTATGACTGCCGCGATGCCGTAGGGCTCGTTTTTACCAAAGTCCCATTGACGAATATGGCCGTTAATCAATTGCGCTAAATCTTTATCGGCAGACACAATGATTCCGCTCAATCCGGCATCGCTTAAATTCGCGCTGGCAAGTTTTGCGCTATTTAAATTGGCGACATTGAGCTTTTCTACCAACGAGCCTATCAAATCGTCCGCTTCAAAACGTTCGTGCGCAAGGGCTTGGAAGCCGAGCGCTTCTACGACGTCTTTACAGTAAGAAAATTGCCGCACCAAATCTTCCGTCGGTGGCTCGCGATTCGCTTTGTAATTCGGATAGAGCTCATGGCGAAAATTGCGACCGAAGGATTCGTCAAAACAAACGGCTAGTCGTGCTGGCTTGGCTTGCTCAATTAGCCCTAATAGCGTCGTGGTAAACCCATGTACCGCATGCGTCGGCCAGCCTTGGGAATCGGTCCATTCTGGCGCGCGGGCATGATATGCACGAAAAATATAGAGGCTCGCGTCCAGCAGATAAGTCGTCATTGGGAGTCTTTCTTGTGCGCAAGCTTGGTCTTGGTAAGCTCAAACATCTTTGCGTATTTTAAAAATGCGTAATGCGCCAATTCGACGCTGTTGATATAGCCCGCCCAACCATTCAAAAACTGTCGGCGCAGCAAGTAGGCGCGAAAAAAATACCAAACTGGATAGAGCGTTAGCCGAAATGCACCGATGACACCCGCACGCGGCCGTTTTGCAGGCGCGGCTAAGCTGGAATATCGGTTAAGTTTGCTCAGTTTTTGCTCGATGCTGCAGTCACCATCGTGAATAATATAGCCCGCTAAGTTACCGACCGCACCGGTTACCAATACGCTTTCGTGCACTGCATGCACGCTCATGCGTGCCGTACGGCGGTCAAACACCCGCAAAAAGCGGTTGTGTTTACTCCCCGCATGTTGATACCGCCAAAAAATCAGCTCGCGCCGTTTCAGCCGAAACCCGAGTGTTTTTGTATTGGAATGGCCAAGGTTGGTCAGGTTTGCGCAAATTGAACTCTGCGCCATAGCATCGAGCGCCTCATCAGAATCCAGCAACACGATCCAGTCGTGTTTAGCCAGGGCTATAGCCGCCGATTTTTGCGCGCTATAGCCGGCAAAAGCTTGCATAAAAAAGCGCGCGCCAAAATCTTTAGCGATTTGCTGTGTGGCATCAGTGCTGCCGGAATCCAGCACCACAATGTCAGTACAAATTGATTTTAACGAAGCCAAACAGCGCGTTAAGGTGGCGGCGTTATTAAACGTCGTAACCACGCCAGAAATCGGCATAGAGGGTGGCGTGCTCACGCTCAAACCACATCCTCATCAGCGCCATCGAGATTTGTACTAAGCATGGCAACTAACCACCAAAGTACGCCCGCCCAAAATGATGAATACATTGCGGTATGGGTGTTGATCGGAAAGATAAGCACCACCAGCGCACAGCCATAGGGCCAAGCCATGGCGCGTTGAGCGCTACTCGCCTGCCGCCACGCGCGTACCAATACAAATAAGGCAAAGCCCCAAAGCGCTAGCCCGATAAGCCCCGTTTCGGTCAGTATTTCCAAA
This sequence comes from Rhodanobacteraceae bacterium, assembly GCA_031409855.1. Lineage (GTDB taxonomy): Bacteria > Pseudomonadota > Gammaproteobacteria > Xanthomonadales > SZUA-5 > JANNYA01. The sequence continues at coordinate 10,564 of JANNYA010000233.1, forward strand.
AGCAGATGGTGTGGGTGCGTAGCACCCATTGCACGGGCATCAGTAGGGCTTTTAATCGAAGGCGCGCGAACCCAGGGATCATCAGTTTGCGCGAACTTAGGATAGGCAAAACGAAACGCACGTACACCGACGCCGTTGATTGGATGCGCTCGTGCCATGCGCGCTGCGGTTTGCCAGATCGGCAGGCGTCCAGCGAGCGCGAAGTCGGCGGTTTGCGTGTCAAAAAGCGCCATTGTGCGTTCAACGCGTTGTGCAAATCGGTTATTGCTCGCGTTGAGCAGTGCGGTTAGGCCAAGCGCTGCCGTGAACGCAATCAGCAAGCCAAGGCCGGTTTTTCGCCACTGATAGCCCGTGATTTGAAAGCCCCAGAGCACGCTGGCAATTGCAAACATGACCCAGCCAGCGCGCGCACCGCCAAGTAAAACCGCCGCAGCAATTACGAACCAGACGGCGACCAAATAGAAAAATCTGCGCCTGTCACGCAGCCATGCAGGGTCAAACTTAAGTGCCGCGTACAAAGCAACCGGGGTAAGGCTTGCGATAATTAGTCCAAGCTTTAGATTGTCGTCGCCAAAAATGCCGCTAATTCGATCCGCATTGCTTTTGCCGCCTAAACTCAACCCGCTGGTTGCCTGCAGCAGAGCATCAACGCACCAAACGCCCAGCGTGATAGCGACAATTTTGCTTAAAAGCAGACGCTGTGCGCTTGTTAGTTGCGTAGCTGCAACAATCAGTGCGGCAAAACGCAGTGATGCAAATGTTGCGGTTAGGCTGCCTAATGAATCTGCGGAATCAAAGCAAGAAATCAAAGCCGCCGCAAATATGGCCGCCCATGCGGTGAGGGCGGCCCTAAAAGCCGGTGCGCTAGCCGCATTCTCAAAGCCCGCACAAAATTTAAAACGTCCTTTAAATTTAGACTGGGCACGCGATTTGTCTGCCAAGTAAATCGCACTGGAGACCAAGCATAAAAGTACACCCAGCTCACTCAATCGACCGAACGGCAGGAGCAGGATGAAGCTAGATAGGCCAAACAAGGCAATAGTTGACCCCACGCCTTGTGTGCGACCCGGTGATTGGAATAGAGCACTCATGGGGGAAAGTGTCGCATGCGCGCGCGGGATTTGCGCGTAATCGCGCGCCAAATTGCTTCTTTCAATGCTTATAAGTCTTTGATTCTAATGGTGCCGGTGAGAGGAATCGAACCTCCGACCTACTGATTACGAATCAGTTGCTCTACCAACTGAGCTACAACGGCATATGTTCTCAGGGCGTGGCCTCGGTGCGGCGTGGAGTCTTGCCTAGGCAAGGCGCTGGAACGGGGCGAGTCTAAAACGCCTTTGCTTGGATGACAAGGGCGATTATGAAGGCGCGTTTATCGAACGCCTGGGCTTTCGGCTATGGCTCTATAACTTTGGCGCATCGCGCAGTTCGCGGCGTAGGATTTTACCGACGTTTGTTTTCGGCAGCTCTTTGCGAAATTCGATCACGCGGGGCTGTTTGTAGCCGGTCATATTTTCTTTGCAGTGGGCTTTGATGGCCTCGGCCGTTAGGCTGGCATCTTTTGCGACCACGACAACTTTGACGGCTTCGCCAGTTTTGTCATCTGGCACGCCAACCACGGCGACTTCGAGCACGCCGGGCATTAGCGCAATCACGTCTTCGATTTCATTGGGATAGACGTTGAAGCCGGAAACCAAAATCATGTCTTTCTTGCGATCGACGATATAGAAAAAGCCTTTTTCGTCCATCCGCGCAATATCGCCAGTCAACAGCCAGCCATCGCTGGTAATTGATTTGGCGGTTTCTTCTGGCCGTTGCCAGTAGCCTTTCATCACTTGTGGGCCACGCACGTAGAGCTCGCCGGGGGTGCCGGGCTCGACGACTTTACCGTCGTCATCGCGCACGTCGAACTCGGTTGAGGGCATGGGCAGGCCGATCGAGCCGGTGTAATCCGGTGCATCAATGCGGTTCATTGAGCAAGATGGCGACGCTTCGGTTAGGCCGTAGCCTTCCACCAAGGTCACGCCGGTAATTGTTTTCCAGCGCTCGGCAACAGCGCGTTGCACCGCAGCACCGCCGCCGACGGCAATTTTCAGTTTCTTAAAATCAATGGCGCTAAATCCCTCGGTATTCATTAAGCCGTTAAATAAGGTATTGACGCCAGTAATCCCAGAAAATGGCGTTGCGCTGAGCAGTTTTACAAAGTCCTTCATATTGCGTGGGTCAGTTACCAGCACGTTTAACGCGCCGATACGCATAAAAATCATGCAGTTAACCGTCAATGCAAAAATATGATAGAGCGGCAAGGCCGTGATTATGGTTTCTTGCCCACTATTTAAGCCTTGACCTATCCACGCGCCACCTTGCTCCATATTCGCGACAATGTTTCGATGGGTCAGCATCGCGCCTTTGCTTAAGCCCGTGGTGCCGCCGGTGTATTGCAAAAATGCTAAATCTTCAGATTCGATTTCGGTGGCAGGAATCTTGTCGCCGCTGCCTTGCGCTAAAGCGGTGTTAAAACCTATCGCGCTGGGCAAGTTATAAGTCGGTACCAGTTTGAGTTTGTGACGTATCACTAAATTGGTTACTAAGCCCTTTAAAAAGCCAAGCTGATCACCCAAGCCGGTGATGATGACGTGTTTGATCGGCGTTTCGTCAATGATCTCGCTTAAGGTGTGGGCGACGTTTTCAAACACCACAATTGCTTTCGCGCCGGAGTCGAGCAGTTGGTGTTTCAGCTCACGCGTGGAATATAACGGGTTGGTGTTGACGACGACGCAGCCGGCACGCAAAACGCCGAACATGGCGATCGGGTACTGCAGCATATTGGGCATCATCAGCGCGATGCGATCCCCTTGGTTTAGCCCAAGACGATTGCGCAAAAACGCGGCAAATTGCTTCGAGCGGCGATCCAATTCACGATAGGTCAGCGTCACGCCCATGTTTTGGAATGCGGGCCGGTCGGCGAATTTTTCGCAAGCTGACTCAAACACCGCGACGATCGAGCGATACGCGGTTGGATTGATCTGCTCAGGCACGCCTGGTTGGTAGGATTTGACCCAGGGGCGGGAGGCGGCGCTTGGCATTGTCATAAGAAATCCTGGTTAAGTTTGCTTAAGCCTAACCATGCCATTAGAGTCAGCACTCGACAAGCATTAAGTGGGTAAAAATGCGTACTTTTTTGATTCGCTGGTGGCGTGGCCCTATTTTCCTGGCATTGGTTTTGGCTTTGTGCGCCTGCGCAAAAACACCAAACGAGCAGTTGTTGCGTGAAACGATCGATGCCATGCAGGCGGCGGGGGAGGCGCGCGACGTCGGTGCCTTTATGGAATTTGTCAGCGATGACTTTAGCGGCCAAAACGCCAGTATGGATCGCCGCGCGTTGGCGGCGTATATGTTGGGGATCCGAATGCGTACTGAAAACATCGGGGTCACGCGCACCAAAACCAACATAACGATGGACGGTGAACGCGCAAAAGTGGAATTCGCGCTGCTGGTTACCGACGGTGGAAAAATGCTACCCGCGCAGGGGCAATTTGTCTCGGCGCAAACTCAGTGGCGTTTTAGCGGCGGTGCGTGGCAGTTGGCGAATGCCACGTGGACGAATGCGCTCTAAATTTTTCTTGATCAGTTGGGTTTGCTAGCCAAGCCAAATAAATCAATAGGCAACAAGTTTGCCAAGCAAACGAATTAACAGGAAACATAAACCATGCAAAAAACAATAGAACAGCCTAATTTGGGCGGCAAAATGCCGCCGCAGATTCCTTACATCATTGGCAATGAAGCCTGTGAGCGCTTTAGCTTTTACGGCATGCGCAATATTCTGACGCCGTTTCTGGTGACGTCCTTGCTGCTTTCCGCGCCTTTAGTTGAGCGCGCGGGTATTGCCAAAGAGGTATTTCATAGCTTTGTTATTGGTGTTTACTTCTTTCCGCTGCTGGGTGGCTGGATTTCCGATCGCTTTTTCGGCAAATACCAGACGGTGCTGTGGCTGTCGCTTTTGTATTGCATCGGCCAGGGGTTTTTGGCGTTTTTTGTCGATAATAAAGTAGGATTTTATACCGGACTGCTGCTGATTGCGCTGGGTTCGGGCGGCATTAAGCCGCTGGTGTCGGCGTTTGTTGGTGATCAGTTCGATCAAAGCAATAAGCACAAGGCCAAACTGGTCTACGATGCATTTTATTGGACGATCAACTTCGGTTCGTTCTTCGCATCACTGCTTATGCCAAGGATTATGCAAGCCTATGGCCCGGCCTGGGCGTTTGGCATTCCCGGTATTTTGATGTTTGTTGCGACCGTGATTTTTTGGGCCGGTCGGCACCGCTACGTGCAGGTTCCACCAAGCCCAAGCAATCCGCATGGCTTCATCAACGTCGCGCGCAGCGCACTACTCGCTGCAATGTCCGGCCAAACTCGCCCTGGGCTTTGGATTGCTGTGTCAGGGGCGGTGTTGGCCAGTGTCGTGATGCTGTTTTGGGCGATCAAACCTACTTTTTGGCCCGAGCATTTAGGTTTTGTCATCTCTTTTTGTATTGCGCTAGGCGCGCTGATGCTATTTGGCGGCGTTGGCACGTCCATGCAGCTTGAGCGTGCGCGTGGCCTGCACCCGGGTGAATCGGTGGATGCGGTACGCGCGGTACTGCGCATTTTGGTGGTGTTTGCCTTTGTGACGCCGTTTTGGTCGCTGTTTGATCAAAAAGCCTCGACTTGGGTATTGCAAGGCGGTCAAATGATTATGTTTGCCGAAAACTCTTGGCTCGGTTGGTTGGTGACAACACCCGCGCAAATGCAGGCGCTCAATCCGCTGCTGGTTATGTTGTTGATTCCTTTCAATAATTTGGTTTTATACCCGGCATTGCGCAAAATGGGTTTCGAGCCAACGCCGCTCAAGCGCATGGGCTATGGCATTGCGTTTTCAGGCCTAGCATGGATTTTCGCGGGCGTGATTCAGCTCATGATTGACGGTGGCGACCCAGTTTCTATCGCCTGGCAAGTGCTGCCGTACGCCTTGCTGACCTTCGCGGAAGTGCTCGTGTCCGCCACCGGCCTGGAATTTGCCTACAGCCAAGCGCCCGCGTCGATGAAGGGCGTGATTATGAGCTTCTGGTTGCTCAGCGTTACCTTCGGCAACCTGTGGGTGCTGATCACCAATGCGACCGTGCGCAACCCGGATGTGATGGCAAAAATCACCGAAACCGGCTTAAGTGAAAGCGCGTTTTTGATGTTCTTCTTTGCTGGCTTTGCCCTGCTGGCCGCAGCCGCGTTTGCGGCGTATGCCAGAAACTATCCGATGCAGGATCATTATCGGAGTTGAAAATGTAGTTTAGTTGCATTTGAACTTGGGTGTTTTTACTGTCCTGACTCATGCGCTTTAAAAAAGCGAATGAGTTAGGTCGCCACTCCTTCCAAAGCCACTCATTCAAAGCCATTGACAAGCAGCGTGTCGCTAACGCAATTTGCGGCAATAAAATTGCCGGGTGAACCGATGTCGCGCAAGTTTGTGACGGCGGGTTCCGATTGCACTGAACCATAGATGTCCCCGACGCTAGACAACACCCAAGCAAGCACCGTGTTTTGACCCAAGGCACTGCAGGTGGCTTGGCCGCTGATGTTTTGCGTGCGAATTGAACCTGGGAAGGTTTGATCCCCATAAAACAAGCGATCCACCAGCACGCCGGCAGAATCGTATAGATGGATTTGATCCGAGCGCCCATAGCTGGCGCCGCCGACGCCGACCGCGCCGAGTTGGCCGATCACTTTGACGCTGTTGGCTAAATTCCACGCGGTTCTAAAAGTCGTGTTCACGTTTTCGGTCACAAGCACCGATTCCCCAGGTGCGACTGTGCCAAACGCAGTTAGACTAAATCCTGGCAGGGCAAGCTGATCGTCTTTGAGCGTCCAATTACTCATATCGATGGGCTGCGCGCTGCGATTAGTAAATTCGACGAACTCGCCATGATTAGCTGAGTACATCCATTCCGTCAGCTGCATGCCAACACCGTCACCCAAGGTGTAGTTAATTCCCAGTGGCCCGCGCTCCGCAAGCGCCGGTGAAAAACTGAGCGAGCCAAAGCTGTCGCTAGCCGTTGCCATCACATAGTACGAAACGTTTTGGCCAGGCACTGCGGTAATCGGCAGGCGCACACCATACACGCCATCATTGGCAGCGCCATCACCCGATAAGCCGTCGTCTAGCATGGCAACGCGCTCATAAATCGCGGTGGGATTCGGCCGATAGAAAAGCTCGACTTTGCTGATCGCAGCGCCTACGGCCTGTACTGGCGCAGTGATGAACACCGACGTCGCTGGGCTTGGCGTTGAATTACTGGCAAGCACTGCGCTTATATTCGGCCCCGTGGCACTCAATTCTGGGTTGCTGGCGGCGCTGTTTAAGAAATTGGCGCGTGTGTCCACAAATTGCCGCACACCGGGAATCGTTCCCCCAGCGAAGCCCGTTGCCGCCGTATTGGTGATTCGATTGATCAAGATAATGTTAGCCTCGCCAAAACCGCTATTAAAGTTATCCAGCGTGTAAAGACGTTTAGTATCCGCTTCGACCGCCGATTGTATTAATGCCCGCCTGGCGTCAAATCGGGCCTGCAACGTCGCCCAGCTAAAGCCTTGTTTCGCAAAGCGGTAATGCGACATGTAGCGTTGGCGAAGTTCCGGCACAGCCAATACTCGACTCAAGAACGGTTTCGTTGTCTGCGTGAAATTGCGATTGATCGCCCAGGTGCTTGCAACCCAAGTCTCATTGGCGTCGCGTTGAATAATATGCGTGCGCGAATCAACCGGATCCCGATAGGTCATGAAATCACAGCCTTTATTGATGTATGAATCATCATCGGTGAGCAAGTTTTCTAGAATCACAGTCCAAATGGACGGGTCAATGGCGACGGCGCGATCCATATTTGGAACGTCAACACTTGGGTTGCTCAAGGGCGCGTTGGTGAGCGTATTGGTCAGCGCGATAAATTCCGAGGTCGCTTGCGCAAGTGTTAGCCCAGCGGTGTCTTGAATTTCGTAACTGGGATTTAAAGTGGGGCTGTAAGCCAGCCCAGGCCCACTTGGATTATTGGCGCAGCGCACGCGCAAGCCGTCGGCGTTACTAAAGTAGCCTCTTAACAGGCGTTTATCTGTTTGCTGCACATTATTGTAGACGCCCCAATTTGCGCCGTTGATCGTTACCAAAACGTTGTTGGCTTTTGCATTCGCGACAAACTGAGATACGTAGTTATTGAATTCGACTTCGCGGGTGAAGGTCGGGTCGCGCCAGCCGTTATTCAAATTAATGGTGTCGTAGCCCATGAGCTGCTGGTTAGGATCGATAGCATCCATTTGCAGCTTTAACGAAAATTTTTGTGACCCGGTTGGGATACCTGAGTAGGAGGTATTGCCACGGATGCGTATGCCCACGTTCGGATAAGTCACATTATCGACGGTCACCGTTCCCGCCAAATCAGTTTCACTTGCATAGTTGTTGCGAAGTAACATTTCCCAGTTGCTTTGCACAAAGCTGATATTGATGGTGCGCAGCACACCTGGATCATAAAAATCCTGCGCCAAACTAGGCGTAGCGATCGCGGCGAGGGCGGTAATCAGGCCTAACTTCACAGCATTTTCAATGCGAGGAAAAAGCGCTGAACATCGAAAAGCGTGCATGGGAATTTCCATTAGCAATGATGCAATACGATAGTCCGTTTTTTGGATGGTTGCAAAGCAAGTGCGCACGACGTGAGCTATCAGCAAAATCAGCAGTTACTCAAATCCAAATTCGCGTCGCGCGGACCCTGAACTACTCGATCCAATTGCCAATTAGCGCAGGTATGTTTTAACCACGTTGTCAGATCTGGTGACACTTTCGCATCGTGGCTTTCAATTTGACCTAAAAAAAGACCGGCCTGACGCAACAACGGCAACGTGTGCTGCTCGTCCAAGGCTGGCGCAAGGTTTTGCTTGCTTAGTTTTTGCCCATCCGCCCCTAAAACTAAGGGTAAGTGCGCGTAATTGGGTGTTGCATAGCCGAGCAATTGCTGCAAATAGATTTGCCGTGGCGTCGCGTCCAGCAAATCCGCGCCGCGCACAATCTCAGTAATGCCGCTGTAGGCGTCATCGACAACGCAGGCCAGCTGATAGCTGGGTAAATCGTCACTACGCCAAAGCACGAAGTCGCCGACGTCGCGCGCCAAGATTTGGCGGTAATTGCCGCAAATTTCGTCGTGAAAGCTGATAGCAATATCGGGCACCAGTAAACGCCAGCTGGGTTGATTTCGGCTTTTGCTGGCGCAGCGGCCGCGATGTGGCAATCCTGCCAGCTGTGAACGCGTGCAAAAGCAGGGAAACGCGTGGCCAGACTGAATTAGTTCTTGTAACACCGTGCGATACGCGTCGATGCGGCTGCTTTGCAACAGGATGGGCGCGTCTGCGTGCAGCGCAAAGCTTGCTAGTGCGCGCAGAATTTGTGCCGTGGCCTGCGGCGCTTCGCGCGGTGGATCAATATCTTCGACTCGAACCAGCCAGCGCCCGGCTTTCGCTTTGACGCTTAAATAGCTGCCAAGTGCGGCGACAAGTGAGCCAAAATGTAGCGGGCCGGTGGGGGAGGGCGCGAATCGGCCAATAGCTTCGCGCTTCCCTACTACGCTTGCGCCTGCAGTTTCCATACGCCACTCACGGTGGCGATGCTGCGCTCGTTCGTGAACAGCTCGCCATTGGCAAAAATCAGCTCGCGCGTGCGACGCAGCATAATGCCCTCGCCGTAAAGCCAAATCCCCGATTTTGCGGCGCTCAAGAACTGCAGATTCAGCGTCACGGGAGCAAATCGTTGCTCCTGGCCAATTTCGTCGCAAATCGCGCGCTGCAGGGCAAAATCCGCGAAACTGGCGATCACGCCCGTGTGCACGACGCCTTCTGGATTCAAATGCCGAGTTTCCAACGCCAGCGCGCGGCGCATGCCGGTGTCAAGCCTGACCTCATAAAAGGGCCCGACAGTATTTGAAAAACCCGACTGATGCGGGCTGATTTTGAGTCTAGGGCGGCCGCTTAGGGTCGGCTCGGCGGCGGTGATTTCCGGGGTATACGCTTCGTTCATAGGCCGATAGTAACGATATTTAACTTCGTGTTGGGTGTCATTTTATGTGCGCCGCTTTTAGGACTAGGCTTTGGGTATACTCCGGCCCCTTTTCCCCTAACTCCTAAATCCATGGACTTTCTAATTCCAAGTGCCTATGCCCAATCGGCGGGTGCAGCTGCGCCAGCTGGCGGCTTTTTGACGCTGTTGCTGCCGCTTGCCGTGGTCATCATTATGATGTTTTTCATGACACGCTCGCAAAACAAGCGCGCTGCTGAGCAATCCAGAATGGTCTCCGGCTTGCAACGCAATGAAGAAGTCGTCATTTCTGGCGGCATCGCGGGCCGCATTGATGAGGTTGGTGATACCTATTTGACCTTGGAAATCGCACCCAACGTCAAGATCAAAGTCGAAAAAAATGCGGTGAGCAAATTGCTGCCTAAAGGTGCACTCAAGGGCTGAGATTGCTCAAGCGCACTTGTTTTGCCGCCTCACCTTCCCGGCGAGACTTGAAAAACGTCATCTTTGCGCCCAATACCAAGCAGTTCAACACTTTCGCGCAGATGAATTTGCGCATTAATAAAAACGTGTTTTGCTCCGGCAAAACATATCAACAGAAATTAAAGCCCCGTAATTTTGGCGCGGGGTAATCTCAAGGACGACAGATGTTTGACTACCCCAAATGGAAGTACTGGATTATCGCCGCAGTCGTATTGATCTCGGCGCTATTTGCGCTACCTAATGTGTTCCAGTCGATTCCTGCCGTACAAATCACGTCTGCAAAAAAGGGCTTGGTGGTTGATGCCAGCGTGAAAGGCATTGTTGAGGCGGTTCTGATCGGCAAAGCAGGTGAGAAAATCCCGACTTTGGGCGTCGAATTTGTAAACGACCGCGTCATTGCACGATTTAGTGATGTTGCGGCGCAGTTGAAAGCTGCAGATCGTTTGCGCGCCGATCCAGCGTTGAATGGTAAGTACAATGCTTCTTTGAATTTGGCCTCCACCGTTCCCGCTTGGCTGCAAGCGCTCAAAGGTAGGGCGATGTCACTAGGTTTGGATCTTCAAGGCGGCGTGCACTTCTTGTTGGAAGTGGACGAAAAAACTACGCGTGATGCCGTTGACCGCAGAATCATAGACACGCTTTATGATCTGTTTCGGCGCAAAGACATCGCTTACACCAGCGTGGTGCGCGAAGGTAACGTGCTGATCGCAACCTTCGTTGACGCCGCTGAAGCAAACAAAGCGCGCGCCGAAATTCCAATCAGCGTTCCAGAAGTGACGATGGGCTCGGGAGAAACTGCTGCAATTGAACTTGCCATTATTCCGGCGGTGATTACCGACGCGCTGAATCAAGCGGTGAACCAAAATACCACGACCCTGCGTGAGCGTTTGGGCGCGCTGGCGGAACCGGTAGTGCAGCGCCAAGGGCAAAGTCGCATTGTCGTGCAATTGCCCGGCGTGCAAGATACAGCCAAGGCGAAAGCAATCATTGGTGCCACCGCGTCACTGGAATATCGCGCCGTCGATGACGCCAATAATATGCGCGCCGCTGAGATTGCGGTCACGAAAAACGTACCGCCAGAGTCGTTGCTGTTCGAATGGGAAAGCGGCGAACCTATTTTGTTGAAAAAGGCGGTTATTGCATCGGGAGGAGAATTAACCGGTGCGACGGTAGGCATCGATAACGAGACCGGTCAACCCGAGGTTTCTGTCACTCTGACGCCAGCCGCCGGTGATCGTATGTATGAATTCACCTCCAAAAACGTTGAAAAGCGCATGGCAGTGGTTTACATCGAAAATGTACCTGTAACAGAAATCGTCGATGGCAAAGAAGTCACCTCGTTTATTCAAAAGAAGAAAGTAATCAGCGCGCCCACCATTCAAACGCCTTTTGGCCGTCAATTTCGCACCACGGGTTTAGGGCTAGACGAAGCGAAAGATTTGGCGACCTCGTTAAAGTCCGGCTCACTTGCCGCACCAATGAAGTTTGCGCAAGAGCGCGTCATTGGACCCAGCTTGGGCAGAGAAAACATCATTGCAGGGATACTGGCAGTCTCGTTCTCCTTTATTTTCGTGATGATTTTTTTCTGTGTTTACTACAAGAGCTTTGGCTTCATTGCCTGCGTGGCCTTGCTCGTGAATTTGCTGATGGTGGTGGCGATTATGTCGATGTTGGGTTCGACATTGACGCTGCCGGGCTTAGCTGGGCTTGCGTTGACTATAGGTATGTCGGTGGATGCGAACGTGCTGATCAACGAGCGTATCCGCGAAGAATTGCGACGCGGTATGAGCCCGCTGCAGGCGATTGATATCGGTTATGACAAAGCCAGCGGCACGATTTGGGACGCCAACGTCACGGCATTATTGGGTGGTTTAGCGCTGCTGGCGTTCGGCTCGGGCCCGATCCAAGGCTTTGCAATTACGCTTTGCTTAGGGATTGTGACTTCGGTTTACACCGCCGTCAGCCTATCGAAGGGTGTGGCTGCATTTATTTATAGCGGACGTAAACTCACCAAGCTTGCGATTTAACCAAACATGCTATAGACGGCTGGCCTTATGGTCAGTCGTCAAACACCCAGTTTAAGGATTGAAAATGGAATTGATTCGACCGAATACCAACTTTGATTTTATGCGTCTACGGCGCATCTCAATCACTATCTCGCTGGCGCTACTCGTTGTTGCGTTAGTTGCCTTCTTTGCACGCGGCTTAAATTTAGCGTTGGATTTTACCGGCGGCTCGATGGTGGAGCTGAGCTTTGAAAAAGCGGTGCAGCATGATGACTTGGTTACGCAGCTTGAAAAAGCTGGCATGAAGGGTGCAGTTGTGCAGGCGCTGGGAACCGAAACCAAACAAATGGTGCGGCTGCGTGCAGACCATAATGAAAAGGATGCTGCCGTGAGCTTGCGCGTGCTAAACGCCGTGCAAACACCGCAAAACCCGGTCAAAGTAGAGCGCAGCGATTCCGTCGGTCCGCAGGTGGGTGCTGAAATTGTTGAGAACGGCGTAATCGCGATGCTGTTCGTCGCGTTAGGGTTTTTGATCTATATCAGCCTACGCTTCGAGTGGAAATTTGCGGTGGCTGCGATCATGACGACGCTGCATGACGTTATGGTGGTCGCCGGTATTTTTGCGCTGTTTCAAATCGAGTTCGATGTGGTGGTGTTCGCCGGTATTCTTTCGGTGATGGGCTATTCGATCAACGATACGATTGTGGTATTTGATCGGGTGCGGGAAAATTTTCGGGCTATGCATAAGTCGACGCCAATGGAAGTATTAAACCGCAGCGTTAATGAAACACTGTCACGCACGATTATTACCTCGTTCGTTGCCCTCTTGACGGTCTTGGCGCTGTATTTCTTCGGCGGTGATTCGCTCAAAGGCATGGCGCTGAGTCAAATTTTGGGTATCGTGATCGGCACGCTCTCGTCAATTTTCTTTGCCTGCCCATTGCTGTTGTGGTTGGGCTTGAGCAAGCAAGATTTGGTCAAATCAGTAGAAGAAGACGCGGCCCTTGCCGCGATCCCTTAAGCTGCAGCTGCAGCGCAAAAAACCCCGCCACGTGCGGGGTTTTTTGTGCCATCAAGCGCCTATTGTTTTGGCCAGTCTCTGTTTGAATTTTGTAACTCATCGCCTACCATCACCACGCTAATACACTCGTCATTGCGAGCGAAGCGAAGCAATCCCGCATTCATTCTGAGATTGCTTCACTACGTTCGCAATGACGAAAAGCGGATGGTTTTGGCAGTCAAAGGTTCAAATAAATCTCGGCCGCATCAAGAGTTAAATCAAGTGTCCAAGTTAATCTGAGGTTTTAAGTGTTTGATTTTTTTAAACGATTCACCAAGGGCAAAGATACGCCCGAGGTTGGGCAAAATCCCGCGCAAGCAGCGGATTCTGACCCTGCTTTAGAGTTACAAAATGCACCGGCATTGAGCGGCGCGCAGCTTGCGCCTATGCAATCCTTGCGTGAACGATTGGCGCGCACGGTGCAGGCACTGACCGGCAGCGTCACCGCGCTGTTTTCTGGCAACCCGAAAATCGATGATGATTTTCTGGACGAACTCGAAACCACGTTGATTACCTCCGATTGTGGCGTCGCGGTTGCGACACGCGTGGTCGCGCGCTTGCGCGAAGGCGTGCGCAAGCGTGAATTTGTTAGCGCACGTGATTTATTGCTGGCTTTGCGTAAGGACCTATTTGATATTTTGCTGCCGGTGGAATTGGCGCTTTGGTTTCCACCCGAACCTAAACCCTTTGTCATTTTAATGGTGGGCGTGAACGGTGCTGGTAAAACCACCACGATAGGCAAGCTGGCACAGCGTCTGCAGGCGCGCGGTAACACCGTCATGCTGGCGGCGGGCGATACTTTCCGTGCAGCGGCTGTGGAGCAGCTAAAAGAATGGGGGGCGCGCAATAATATTACCGTGATCGCGCAGAGCAAGAGCAGGGAAGGGCAGAATGCCGATTCTGCCTCGGTGGTGTTTGACGCCTATCAGTCGGCCAAGGCGAAAGGCGTGGATGTGTTGATTTGCGACACGGCAGGCCGCTTGCACACACAAAACAACTTGATGCAAGAATTAGCCAAGGTCAAGCGCGTACTGGGCAAAATTGATGAAAGTGCACCGCATGAAACGCTGTTGGTGATCGATGGCTCGATGGGGCAAAACGCGTTGATACAGGCGCGTCAGTTTAATCAGGCGATTGGTTTGACTGGGGTTGCGATCACCAAACTGGACGGCACCGCGAAGGGTGGTATTGTTTTTGCGGTAGCGGATGAGCTGAAATTGCCGTTACGCTACATTGGTGTGGGTGAAAAAATAGAAGATTTGCGCGAATTTCGCGCCGGGGAATTTCTTGACACGCTGTTGCCTGAATCCATTGCAAAAGACTAACGACTTCAAGGCGCCCAGCATGACCGACACACTATTCAGCAAAATCATTCGTCGCGAAATTTCGGCGCACATCGTCTATGAAGACGATTTTGTCCTCGGCTTCAAAGACATCGCACCGCAAGCACCAAAGCACGTGCTGTTCGTGCCTAAACGTGTGATTGCGACGCTGAATGATGCGACGCAAAGCGACGCGGAATTACTCGGGCGCTTGGTGATCGCTGCCAGCCAGCATGCAAAAGCCGAAGGTTTTGCGGAAAGCGGCTATCGGGTGGTGATCAACTGCAATGGCGACGGCGGGCAGACAGTATTTCACGTGCATTTGCATTTGTTGGGTGGCAGAGCTTTGAGTTGGCCACCGGGTTAGGGCTTCTCTTTTGGTTTCCAGCCATGCGCTTTGATATCAAGTCTCAAGCTATAAAGCGCGGTAAAGGCCGGGAACAGGTTTTGCAGCACGCCCACCGAGTCACTTTTTTTCGAGAATAAAAAATAGCTCAGCGTCATTAGACTGCCGACGATGCTCATGTACCAAAAAACCCTCGGAATCACCGGCTTTTGCGCTTTGCGTGACGCGACAAATTGCACCACCCAGCGCCCAGCAAACATCAGCGCGCCGACATAGCCAATGAGTTTCCAGGGCGTTACATGTAGGCCCGTCCAGGCTAGCCACAAAATCTGCTCGTTCATTCGACGCTGCTCGCATTCAACTGGGTCGCACTTAATATAGTCACCGCGGTCAATTTTGCGCGCCGCTGTAGCCACGCGACGCCGATTATGTCGACGATTCCTACCCACAGCCGGTTCCAAAGGCCATATTTGCTCACTCCAGCCACGCGCGCGCGATGCGACACCACGACACTTTTGGTGGGCAAGCCCGATCTTGCAAACAGTGCGGGCAGGAAACGATGCATATGATCGAAGTAGGGCAGTTGCAAAAATGCATCGCGTGGAAAAAGTTTAATGCCGCAACCGCTATCGGGTGTCGCATCCCGCAACAGGCGTGAGCGCACTGCGTTTGCAACTTTGCTGGACACACGTTTCAGCCAGGTATCACGCCGGTCTTTACGCCAGCCCGCGAAGCAGGCGGCTTGGCCAAAGCGCTCGCGCTCTGCCAGCAGTTTTGGGATATCCGCCGGGTTGTTTTGGCCATCGCCATCTAAGGTCACTATCCATTCAGCACTTGCGTGTACGACGCCGGTGCGCACAGCCGTACTTTGCCCACTTTGTTTGGCGTGGCTAAAAACGCGCAGGCTTGCATGTTTCAGCATTAAATTTTGCAACACCAGCAAGGTGTCGTCTTTGCTGGCATCGTTAACAAACACCATCTCAAAAGTGCAAACGCCGCTAAGCGCAGCGTCAATTTCACTGATCAAATTGGCGACGTTGTCGAGTTCATTGTGCACCGGTACAACGACAGAAAGTGCGGGTAACACATCAGCCATAACAATCGAGAGTGTCAAAAATCAGGCCTTATAGTATGACTTAACCCAGGCGACTAGCTCGGCGATACCCACTTCTAGCGGCATTTTAGGTTCATATCCAAAAGCTGCCATTGCCGCGGAGGTGTTGGCAAAGGTCGCCCGCATATCCCCCGGCTGCATCGATTTGAGGATGCGAACCGCAGGTTGACCAACAGCTTTCTCAATCAAGTCAATAAAGTGATTTAACGCCACAGGCCGCCCAGCGCCCAAATTAAAGACAGCGAATGGTTTGTCTTTAGCTGGCGGCGTGTGCAGCGCGCCCAAAATGCCATCAACGATATCGCTCACGTGGGTGAAATCGCGCAGCATGTCACCGCCGTTGAAGACATCAATCGGTCGCCCTTCCAACATCGCGCGGCTAAACAAAATTGGCGCCATATCCGGCCGCCCCCAAGCGCCATAAACCGTGAAAAACCGCAACGCAGTGCAGGGGATGCCATAAAGATGTGCATAAGAATGCGCCATCAGCTCGTTCGCACCTTTAGTCGCCGAATACAACGACATCGGCGTCTGAATGGACATGTCTTCCCGAAACGGCGTTTCTGTTTGCGCCCCATAAACCGACGATGTCGAGGCAAAGACCAAGTGTTCGACCGGAAAACGTCGGCATGCTTCCAAAATATTAAGAAAACCGGTCAAATTGCTGTGCAAGTAGTCGTACGGCGCATCAATGGAATGGCGCACCCCCGCTTGCGCCGCTAAATGAATAACACGGCTTGGTCGATGGACTTCGAAACAAGCCGTCAACGCAGCGCCATCCGCCACGTCAATTATCAAAGGATTTAAATCGAATTTTGCAATTCTCGCTTGCTTCAGGGCAACGCTGTAATAGCTGTTTAGATTATCAATTTGGATATTGTGCTGATTTAGCTCAGCCAATCTGCGAGCGGTATAGGCACCAATAAAGCCAGCAGCGCCAGTAATTAAAGTCGTCATGCGAAGCAAAGTCGGTCAAAAGCGATGGGCTAAGACTAATTGAAAAGCGTGCGCAAAGAAGCCAAATGTTCGCCATAGCCGAGCGTTTTCACCGAAGGCGCGTGCATGGGCATGCGTACTTGCGATGCACTCGGCGTGCGAATCACGCGCTGCGCTAAATGCGGCTGCAAACAGGCTTCAGAAAAAGCCAAGCCACAAAAGTCTAAAAGTGCCCGCACCTGCGTCTCGGTATCACGCACTAAAAGCTCATAGCTTTGCGTGTGTAGTTGTGTGGGCAGGCGCTGCCCCCAAACTTCCATCGAAGCCCGGTAGCTAAGCCAAAAATCACGTAAATCTTCAAAACGATAGCTGAAATTTACCCTGCCAGGTGCGAATAATTGCTTGTAGCATGACCAAACCGTTTCAACTGGGTCGCGCAGGCAGTCAATAATTTTACTGCCCGGAAACATGCGCTCGATGGCACCAATATAGAGCCAATTTTCCGGCAATTTGTCGGTGCTTTTGGGGCGATTTGTTCGCCAACGTGCGGTCAAACTCAGATACTCATCGCCCAGCCGCCGCCAATCGCTTGCGGTCATATCGCTAACCCATGCTGGATAGGCTTTGCCGCGTCGCATGGATTCCTGTTGCATTAATAATGGTAGATGCGGCAATTCATTGGCGCCTTCAACGTCGGGATGTGCGCTGAGCACCTGTTCTACCAGCGTGGTTCCTGAGCGCGGTAAACCCACCAGGAAAATAAGCTCGGAGCCAAATGCCGAATCAGGCTTCCGAGCCAGTTCGTGCCCTGACGCGCTGTTTCGCGAAAAAACTGCCAAGATCTGCTGCGAATGCTTTGCGAACGCGTCAGAATTCCAAGTGTTTAGCCGCGCCGCATCGTCGTTGGCACGTTTGAAAGTTGCTAGAGCTGCAGTGAAATTTGCTGCATCTTCATGGGCTTTGCCAAGTGCGAAGCCAATCAATGCGCGATCATGCGCATTCGTCGCCTGCTCCAATGCGCGCGCCAGCGCTTTGTATTCCGGCGCGTCCAGCCGCTCAGTCTTTAGATCCAGTAAGGCAAACCATGCCTGAGCGGGGACAAGGTTTTTGCGAATCAACTCGCGATAAATCTTCGCGGCATCCGGGCTTCGTCCTATGGACTGCAAAATTCGGGCACGTTGCAAATGCGCTTGGCCACTATTGAGCGGCCCTTTTCCGGGCAAGAGTGAAATTGCCTTATCGATGGCGCGCAAAGCAATCTCTGCTAAACCCTGGCGGTCGGCCTCAACGCTAAGCTCAAAAAACTCCTGGTAAGTCTTTGCATTTTGCTCGGCACGGTTTAAAAGGCCAAAATTTTGCTCAAGTGCGCCGGATTTTTCTCGAGTTGAGGCCAGTAATGTCAAGGCTAAACTGTCCGTTGGACAGTGTGAAAGATAACGCTCCGTCCATTCACTAGCAGTACGGAAGCTTCCCAATTGCGCCTGTAAACTGGCCATTAAACGGCAGGCGCTTGGCGATTCTGGATGCTGCGCCAATGCCATTAACAGTTCGTGTTCGGCAAGTTTTAGCTGGTTTGATGCTAGGTATCGGCTTACAGCTCTAGATTGCGACAAAAATGGATCAACTTTGAGGTGCAGCAAAACTCACTCATTACAAAAATTATCGGGCCTCTAGCATATTCTATAATGACCAATGTTGAGGGTTTGTTCCGCGCAATAGCTAATCTTCGTGAGCAGAAATGTTTATTTGGCTATAATCTAAAACAATTCGTCATTTTGGTATCGTTATCCCGTTCTTGAAGTCAAAACTAAAGCCTGCTGAGCAATTAGGCACCAAGTCGAAACTTTCGACCTGGCGTTGTGCACTGTACACCAGCGTATTGCTGCTGAAGCTTGTCACCTCGTCTGCGATGGCTCAGTCCGCAAACGATGGCTTTGACCCAAACGTGAGCGGCCCAGTGCAACTCATTCGTGTGCAAAGTGACGGAAAAATCATAGTCTCTGGTTTGTTTGAAACCATTGATGGCGTGCCGCGAGCCGGCATTGCGCGCATTGACAATGCCGGCGTACCGGACGCCTTTAACCCCAGCGTTATCGGGCGTGTGAACGCCGTTGAAACTCAGCCAGATGGGCGCCTGATTATCGCTGGCGAGTTTCTAAGCGTTTCCGGCGTCGCCCGAAGCAACATTGCGCGTTTGCATTCGGATGGCACTTTAGACACTAGCTTTGGCACCGCGACCAATAGCGCCGTGAATACCTTGCTTTTGCAAACCGACGGCAAAATTTTAATAGGTGGGGATTTCACCTTAGTCAACAACGTGACCCGTAATCGAATAGCGCGGTTAAATTCGGATGGATCACTTGATTCCGGATTTAACCCAGATGTGAACGGTGTAGTTAATGGGATAGCTTTGTCTGGCGAAAAAATTTTGGCGGTCGGCGAATTTAATAGTATCGGTGGATTTGATCGCGGCAATATCGCCAGGCTTTTAAACACTGGGGCTGTAGATCTAGGGTTTAATGTTTCAATCGACAACGCCGTTCTAAAAATATCGCGGCAAACCAGTTCTGGCTTTTTGATTTCTGGGCAATTTGAAAATATCAACGGACAGTCACATAAAAATATTGCGCGATTTGACAGCTTTGGAAATTTAGACGCTGGTTTTACCTCGAATACCGATGGGGTAATCAACGATTTTTTAACTCAGCCTGACGGCAAAATTGTTCTTGCCGGAGTTTTTAATAAAATTAATGGCCAACTTTCTGCATATGTCGGCAGATTAAATGCGGACGGTACCATTGATTCACAATTTAATGTCGTTACTGATAGTGCCGTAAATGCGCTGGCTCAGCAGCTAGATGCGTCTATATTATTTGGCGGCGATTTTAATATTTTTAATTCAGCGAGTCGAAATTACTTGGCGCGGACGAATGACTATGCGGTGCTGGACAAAGACCTAATTGTCGACACTGATCTCGACGTAAATGGCATTGCTGTCCTAAGCAACGGCAGTTTATCAGTTGTTGGATTTTTTAATGAAATTGCAGGGGCCGTGCGAAAAAGGCTAGCACTTATAACATCTGCTGGCGAGCCTTTGAATAGTCCGGCTTTACCTGATAAATATTTTTTGATTACAACTTCGGTGCAGTATGACGGTAAGATATTAATTGGCGGAAATTTTAATGGTGTAGGTGGCGTGCCGCGAACAAATATAGCGCGGCTAAATTCCAACCGAGAACTTGATTTAAGTTTCAATCCCTCAATCAACGGCAGTATTTATTCATTGCTTTCTTTGCCAAGTGGAAAAATTTTGATCGGTGGATTATTTACTAGCGTTAATAAAAATCCACGCAGGGGCGTCGCTCAGCTCAATGCAGACGGCACCCTAGATTTGAGTTTTAATGCAAGTCCAAACGGCTTAGTGCGCGCCATTGCGCAGTTGCAGAACGAAAAAATAATAATAGCGGGGGACTTCACCCAGGTTGCAGGACAGCAAAGAAATAAATTAGCACGACTAGATTCGAATGGCATTCTTGACCAAAGTTTCAATGCATCTAGTGATGGCAATGTTGGGCGTCTAATTATTCAAAAAGATGGGAAGATAGTCATCACCGGTGCGTTCAACCAAATTAACGGAATACCCCGATCACGCATTGCGCGCATTAATACCGATGGCGACGTCGACATGCGATTTAGCGCCGACGCTAATAGTTTTGCAAACGGCTTGGCTCTTCAAACAAACGGAAAAATTAACATTTCTGGAAGTTTCACCGAGGTGGCAGGAATAAACCGAAACGGGGTAGTACGGTTGGACGCCGAGGGTCGCGTCGATTCTGGCTTTGATCCTGACGTTATTGGAACGCCGTTCTCAATAAGCTTGCAAGCGGATGGAAAGTTGCTTGTCGGTGGCGTCATCAGTAGTGTCGGCGGGCTGCAGCGCAGTAATTTTGCCCGAATTCGAAACGATGAGGTGGCAATGCAGGCTTTGACATTGAGTGCGCACACCGTGGTCTGGCAGCGGCGGGGCAGTTCACCCGAGCTTATTTTGCCACCGCAGCTTTCCATATCTGAGGATGGTGAGGTGTTTAGCGTTTTGGGCTCAATGCAACTTGACCATGATGGAAATTGGAAATTTGCAAATTTACCGACGAAGCCGATCACTGCATTCTATCTTCGGGTTCGAGGTGCCACGGGGGATGGCGTAACACAGGGGATGATGCAGTCTGTTTCACGATTCGTTGCAGCGCAGACAAGCGACTTTGCTGATGGTTTTGAGTTTGCCGCAGAATGAAAAATTCGTGCTCAAAATTCGACGATCCTTTATCGTACCGTTCGTTGAGTTTTTGTTCAGATACCACGATGAAAACCGCAATCTAAAAAGTGCTGGCGCTTTCCGCTTCACACTTGTTAGAATAATGTCGTCACCAGACTCCCACCCACCTACTTTAAAGAGTATTAGCTTCTCATGAAAATATCGCGTTTGCCCGTTCAGATTGCCGCGCTCGTTGGCGCCGTTTCAGCTTCATTCGGTTCATTTGCTGCAGTTGTCGATAGCGGCGTGTTGAACATCACTGTCCCGCAAAATATCGATGGGATTTATTACAACGTTGTTAGTGGAGCAAACGGTGCTGCGGGCGCAACGACGGCTGGTTGGGACATTAATATTTATGAGAGCGCCCCGGCGGCAGGGATTACATTTTTTTGGCCAACTCCAGCAACTTCGGTTGGTGGCGTTGCTACCGGTAGTGTTTATCAAAGCTTGGCTCCAGGCGCGGTCGTCAGTTCGGCTTCTGTTTTTTCTCAAGCAGCTGGCGGTGGCGGCGCGGTGAATTTTGTGAATTTCATTACTGCAGGGCCTAAAACCCTAGGTGTGCGATTTGTCAATGAGGCAGGCGGTGGTACCCATTTTGGCTACATCAATTTAACTACCTCCGGCCCGTTGGGCTTTCCAAGCGTCATCACCCGCGTGGTGTTTGACAACGTCGCTGGCACCGCTGTAACGGTGGCGGGCGGTGGCGGTGGCACAACAATTGTTGCCGGCACGCCAGCTGGCGCAGTTACCATTCCGCCACGCACATTGCCAACGGCATCGGCTACCTTTAATTTGGCTTTCACGGCATCAGCCGCCTCATCCACAACCTGCGTTGCAACCGGCGCTGGGTATTCGGTTGCGCCATCACCATTGACTCTGCCTGCAGCCACTGCAGCCTCGGTCACGGTAACGCAAAACAGTGCAGCAGCAGGAACCTACACGGGCACCGTCACTTGCACGAATGCAGCAGGCGCAACGCCAGCATCATTCGCTTATAACTTTACGCATGCCGTCAACGGTGCACCGGTCGTTCTGATTCCAACACCCGCCTTGAACCTATGGGGCGCATTCGCACTGCTCGCCGGTTTAGGCTTGTTTGGTGCTTTTGCAGTACGTCGCTTTAGCTAAATCGCTTTGATGGGATTGAAAAAAATGCCGACTCTTCGTCGGCATTTTTTTGCCTGGTTGTTGAGTGCATTTGATTTTTTAGCATTTGTCCTATATTTACAAGCAATGACAATTACTCGACAGCTGCACGAATGAAAGAATGGTCTATGCAAAACGGCTACCTAGCCGATTTTACGCAATGGCAGCCTGAGTTCGCGCAAATTCAAGCCGGAGCCGACGCGTTAGAACTCACAGCCGCACACTGGGAGCTACTGAATTTTTTGCGCGCTTACTTCTTGGAATTCGACATGGCGCCACCCATGCGGCTTTTGACCAAGGCGGTTGCGATGCGCTTGGGTGCAGAAAAGGGCAATAGCCTGTATCTTTACACGCTCTTCCCTGATGGGCCGGCAAAACAGGCCTGCCGATATGCGGGTTTGCCAAAACCTACATCGTGTATTTAAAGATCGTGTACTTTGAAGAAACTTCGTTTCAGCTTCGCAATTTATCCGCCTTCGGCGGATTGCTACGCTAATAACTAACTTCATGAATTCAATAAGCTGAGTAGAACCATGTCAGACGTCGAAATTTACGCAACTGCAATCTGCCCGTACTGCATCGCGGCAAAAGCCCTACTTGAACGAAAGGGCGTCAAGGCTATGAAAGTAACGCGCATCGACCTTGATTCCGCGCAGCGTGATCAGATGGTGCTGCGCAGTGGTGGGCGTAGAACGGTGCCGCAAATTTTCATCAACAACACCCATGTCGGCGGGCACGACGATTTAGTCGCTTTGGATCGTGCCGGTAAACTTGACCCACTTTTGGCCGGTTGATTCCTAAGCTGATTGCTTGAAGCTTCACATTCTAAATTAAAGTATTTTTAGCGATTTCTATTTCGCCTTTCCTGGAGCTTCAATGCGTTTTTCCAAAATTATCGGTACTGGCAGCTATTTGCCCGAAAAAATTCTGACCAATGCTGATTTGGAAAAAATTGTCGACACCACCGATGAATGGATTCGCGACCGCACAGGTATAGAACAGCGTCACATGGCGGCCGACGGGCAAACGACGGGCGATCTGGCTTTCATCGCGGCGACGCGTGCGCTGGAAGCGGCCGGTGTGGCGGCGAAAGACATTGACTTGATCGTTATTGGTACCACGACGCCGGATTTAATTTTTCCCTCGACGGCGACCTTGGTTCAGCACAGGCTAGGGGCGAACGGCTGCGGCGCGATGGATGTTAACGCGGCGTGTTCTGGCTTTATTTATGCGCTCTCGATTGCGGATAATTTTATTCGCGCCGGCAGCGCTAAGCGTGCCTTGGTTATCGGCGCCGAAACATTGACGCGGATGCTCAATTGGGCAGATCGCACGACCTGCGTGCTGTTTGCGGATGGTGCCGGTGCGGTGGTGTTGGAGCTAAGCGACACGCCGGGAGTTTTGTCGACGCATATTCATGCAGATGGTGCGTACTCGAACGCGTTGTTTAATCCTGTGGGCGTTTCCAAAGGTTTTAAAGAAGGCGAAATAAACCACGGCATTAAAGTCGTCATGCAGGGCCAAGAAGTATTTAAAGTAGCGGTACGAACGCTTTCCCGCGTGGTTGACGAAACGTTGGCGGCGAACGGTTTGAACAAGTCGGAAATCGATTGGTTAGTGCCGCACCAGGCCAATTTGCGCATTATTCAAGCGACCGCACGGCATTTGGATATGCCGATGGAAAAGGTCATTTTAACCGTGCAAATGCATGGCAATACGTCTAGCGCCTCGGTGCCATTGGCGCTCGATCACGGCATCCGCAGTGGTCAAATCAAGCCGGGGCAAACGCTGTTGATGGAAGCGTTTGGTGGCGGGTTTACCTGGGGTTCTGCGCTAGTACGAATCTAGATTTCAAAAAAAACTGGTATCGACAATCGAAACGGGCTCCGCTAAGCTTCGTTCTCCTTTCGTTCTGCATTACGTCCATGCCTGCACCAGCAACAATTGGCACAAAGCGCGGCACTAACGGTAATGCCGAGCTGCTGCTTGAAAAAAGCTTGACGCCTAGCCAGCGGCAAGTGTTAGGCCACCTGCGCTCACGTGAAGCCAAGGGCTTGGCACCGCCCTGTTTAGACGAGCTTTGTATTGAGCTTGGTCTGACGTCACGCGGCTCACTACATAAACATATTCGCGCGCTCGTTGACACTGGCTTTGTTGCTGATTTAGGCGGTAAGCAGCGCGGAGTGCGTTTGGCAAACGCCGCGCCCGCGCCGCGTGCGGTTGCGGTGCCGCTGTTGGGGCGTATTGCGGCGGGCGCGCCCACAGACGGCGTCGCCGGGTTTGAGCGTATATTTGTACCCCCTGAGCTTTTAGGACGCGGTGATACCTACGCATTGCGGGTGCGCGGGGATTCAATGCTTGAAGCGGGCATTTTGGATGGCGACGTGGTGTTGGTTGAACGGCGTTCGGAAGCCCGCAATAACGAGATTGTGGTGGCGCTGATCAATGGTGAGGAAACGACGCTCAAACGTATTGAGCAATTGCCGGGCCAGGTATTGCTGCATCCAGAAAACGTGCGATTTAAGACGCAGCGCTATCACCCCAATCAGGTAGAGATTCAGGGCGTGCTGGTTGGGCTGATGCGGCGTTACTAACGGGACTGGCGCTGCGGCACGGATTTTTTAGATGCTGTGCGACTTGATGTAACTTCATTGCGCTACAGTTTGCAGCCAGTACCAAACGTTGCTCAAAATGAATGGTCATTTCAAGCTTGCTAGAGCAAATGGCTAGGCTTCGCTATTGTTCGCCAAAGTAACTTAATTGTCTTCTTAGGAATGATTTCATGGTTCGCTCGTTGTTGTTGGCACTCTTAGCGCTCTTTGGGCAGGCGATTTCGACCTGCGCCCACGCACTGCAGTTGAAAATTGCCACCGTGGCACCTGAAGGGCAATATCTGAAAGAAATGCGGGCTGCGGGCGATGCCATCAAAGCACAAACGGCTGGCCGCGTTGAATTTAAGTTTTACCCCGGCGGCGTCATGGGAACGGATGCCGCAACAGTTTTGCGTAAAATTAAGCTCGGGCAATTGCAAGGCGGCGCATTTTCAGCGGCAGAGCTCTCCAGCGTCAGCAATGACGGATCACTCTACGGTATGCCGTTTCTTTTCGCCTCGAAAGAAGAATTTAACTACGTTCTCAGTAAAACCCTGCCGCTGGTGCAGGCCAGCTATGCCAAAGGCGGTATGGTGGTGCCCGGTTTTTGCAGTGGCGGCTACGCATACTTATTGAGCACCAAGCCACTCACCAGCATCGAAGATCTACGCGCGACTAAGGTGTGGGCGCCCGCCGGGGATCCAGTTGCAGAAGTTGGCTTTCGCTACACCGGTGCTTCGGTCGTCAAACTTGCGATTGCGGATGTCTATCCTAGTTTGCAAACCGGCTTGATCGAAACCGTTGGTGGCCCGCTGCCGCTGATTATTAGTTTTCAGTGGCACACGAAATTGAAATACCTGGCTGACGTGCCATTGGCAATGACCACGGGGTCGTTAGCGTTTGATAAGCGCGCCTTCGATAAAATCGCGCCTGCGGATCAAACGATTGTCAATTTCGAAGTGGCGAAGGCCTTTGCCCGCTACAACGTCATAAATTTTGACGATGCCGCCGCGCGCGCGGCACTGTTGAAACAAGGCATACAAGCGGCAAAGCCATCGCCAGAACAAATTAAGGCTTGGGAAGAAATCGGCGTGAAAAGTCTGGCTGAGATGACCGAAAAGAAAGCGTTTAGCCCAGAAATTTTGGCTGCCGTGCTTGCTGCGCGCGCCGAGTTTCGCGCGAAGTAGCGCGCTAGATATTCCCCCAGTCATATCGTGCTCAAACGCTTACATCAATTTGAAGATGCGGTTCTCGCCAGCTTGGCGCTGTTGCTGGTGGGCTTAGCTGGGCTGCAAATTGCCGCACGCTGGCATGTGATTGCGCAATTTTTACCGGACGGCGGCATCCCCTGGGCGGATTCGGTACTGAAATCCACCGTACTTTGGCTGGCGATGTTGGGTGCTTTGACCGCCGCCCGCGATGACAAACATCTGGGTATGGACGCCTTGGTGCATGTGCTTGCACCCAATGCAAAGCGCGTGGTGCGTGCGCTTGCTTTTGTGTTTGCCGCCGCCGTATCTGGCTATGTCGCCTATTACGGTTATGAATTCGTGCTGTTGGAGCATGAAAGCCCATCTGATTCAAATAGTGTGATCCCTGGCTGGATCGTCGCGGCGATTTTCCCGATTGCATTTTTGGGTATGTCGCTGCGCTTTTTTTTGCATGGCTATAAAGCTGCGCGCGGAAATTCAGAGCTAGCTGAGCCAATCGTCGTTGCATCAACAGGGAAAAACGGCTCGTGATTTGGCTGGGTCTAGCGTTACTTTTACTTGCCGCATTCGGCACGCCTTTTTTTGCGCTGATCGCGGCAATGGCGGTGTTTGGTTTTGTCTATGCGGGCTACGAACCAACGCTTCTGGTCGTGGAGTTCAATCGTATTGCCGAAATGCCGGTACTGGTGGCGATTCCGCTATTTACACTGGCCGGTTATATTTTGAGCGAAAGCGGCGCGCCGCAACGGCTGGTTCGCCTTGCGAATGCATCAGTCGGCTGGATGCCTGGCGGTTTGGCGATTGTCGCGATTTTTGCGTGTGCGATTTTTACAGTATTGACTGGCGCGTCAGGCGTGACCATCGTCGCACTGGGCGCGGTGCTGTTGCCTGCATTGCGTCACGGCATGTATGACGACAAGTTTAGTTTGGGCTTGCTGACCACTTCGGGCAGCTTGGGTATGCTATTCGCGCCAGCGCTACCGCTGATTATTTTTGGCGTCGTTGCGCAACAGCTTAGTCTAGAAAATGCGCCGCCGGTTGAGATGCAGCAGCTATTTTTGGCCGGAATTCTGCCCGGCGTAATGATGATTGTCGCGCTTTCAATTTACGCCATTGCGAAGGCTCCTAAGAACGCGCCTTTGCAACGCTTTCGGTTTGGTGAGTTTGCGGCTGCGGTGAAAGATTCTGCATGGGAGCTACCGCTGCCAATTTTGGTTGCAGTCGGCATTTTGAGCGGTAAAGTCGCGCCCAGCGAAATTGCTGCGGTGACAGCAATTTATGTCTTGGTCGTTTATGTGCTGATTCGCCGCGAATTACCGTTTCGAGCGGTACCGAGAGTTTTGCGTGACGCGATGATGTTGGTCGGTGCAATTTTGACGATCCTTGGTATGTCATTGGCCTTGACCAATGTCTTTATTGATCAAGAGATTCCAACCAAATTATTTGATTTGGTGCGTACCCACATCGACAGTAAAATCACGTTTTTGCTGATTTTGAATGCCTTTTTGCTGATCTTTGGCATGTTGTTGGAGGGGATTCCGGCGATTGTGATTCTGACGCCGCTGTTGCTGCCAATTGCGGTGGGCTATGGTATTCACCCGGTGCATTTCGGGATTATTTTCATCGCCAATTTGCAAATCGGGCTGTTTTTACCGCCGGTTGGCATGAATTTATTTATTGCCAGCATGCGTTTTCAAGAGCCGATCACGCGCTTAGTGCGCGCTTGCGTACCGTTTTTCTTCATTCTGCTTTTGTGTACTCTGGTGATTACCTATGTGCCGTGGCTGAGCTTGGTATTGCTTGCGCCTACGCTAGCGCCAAGTTTGGGCCCGTAGCTTAGATCGCTTGATGCGGCTGCCTTGGCTGGAAAATTCAGCACCATTTCCGGCACCAGCAAGTGCGTTGCGCTCGCCTAATGGGCTTTTATGCGCGGGTTCGGATCTATCCGTGCCGCGCCTTAAGTCGGCTTATGCACAAGGAATTTTTCCGTGGTTCAACGAAGGTGAGCCGATCCTTTGGTGGTCCCCGGACCCGCGCTTTGTAATGACTCCGGCGGAGTTGATCTTATCAAAACGTGACTGGCGCACCTTGCGTGCTAGCGGCTGGGAAGTGCGTTCCGACACGCAGTTCGCACAGGTTTTAAGGCAATGCGCAGCGCCGCGCGCAAATTATTTCGGCGCGGGAACATGGCTAAGTGTTGATATGCAGGACGCATACTGCACGCTGCATTCGGCAGGCGCTGCGCACTCGGTTGAGATATTTGATGGGCAAGAGTTGATCGGTGGCATTTATGGTGTGGCCGTGGGTGCTGTGTTCTGCGGGGAATCCATGTTCGGCGCACGCAGTAACGCCAGTAAGGCGGCGCTGGTTGCCTTGGTGTTGGGCTTGGAACGCATGGGCTTTGGTGTGCTCGACTGCCAAGTGCGCTCGCAACATCTGGCGGATCGGGGTGCAAAAGAGATTTCCAGGGCAAGCTTTCAAGCCATGTTGACGGAATTTAAGGTCGAAAAATGTTGGCAATCCGGCGTCTGGCTCGAACCTTGGCGCGTTAGCTAGCCCAAGTGCTCAGATTAATCTGAGCCTAGATTGCACTTTGTCTCATGTTTTGCGACAGCTTTAGGCGATATCGTCATCCAGACTTCCCAAACGCAACGCCTTACTCACAATAAACTCCAGCTAAATAACAGTTGGTTTTCTATTCGTTCTCCATTACTCTACACGCATACAACTTGAGGTTCCACATGTCTAAACCCGCCGCCCCAGCTGCAGAAGAAAATAAGCGTCGTGCGCTCGCCGCCGCGCTCTCTCAAATCGATAAGCAGTTTGGCAAAGGCGCGGTCATGCGCATGGGTGATAAAACCTTAGAGCCAGCTGAGGTGGTTTCAACCGGTTCGCTGGGCTTAGATTTGGCGCTTGGCATTGGCGGCCTCCCGCGTGGCCGCGTTGTTGAAATCTATGGCCCAGAATCTTCCGGCAAAACGACACTGACGCTGCAAGTGGTGGCTTCGGTGCAGAGGCTCGGTGGCACCGCTGCATTTGTCGATGCCGAACACGCGCTGGATCCAAGCTATGCCGAGAAGCTGGGCGTCAATGTCGATGATCTTTTGGTCAGTCAGCCCGATACCGGTGAACAAGCGCTGGAAATTGTGGATATGTTGGTGCGCTCCAACGCCGTTGACGTGGTGGTCATCGATTCCGTCGCAGCATTGACGCCAAAGGCGGAAATTGAAGGCGATATGGGCGATACCCACGTTGGCCTGCAAGCGCGGCTGATGAGTCAAGCGTTGCGCAAACTAACCGGCAACATCAAGCGCTCCAACTGTTTGGTGATTTTTATCAATCAAATCCGCCTTAAAATCGGCGTTATGTTTGGCAGCCCAGAAACCACCACCGGTGGTAACGCACTGAAGTTTTACGCCTCGGTACGCCTGGATATTCGCCGCATTGGCAGCGTCAAACGCGGCGACGACGTGGTTGGCAATGAAACACGCGTAAAAGTGGTGAAAAATAAAATGGCGCCGCCATTTCGCCAAGCCGAGTTCGAGATTATGTTTGGCGAAGGCACCTCACGCGAGGGCGAAATTATTGAGCTGGGCGTCAATTGCGGGCTAATCGACAAATCCGGCGCTTGGTACAGTTACAAAGGCGACCGCATCGGCCAAGGCAAAGAAAACGTGCGGCAGTATTTGCGCGAACACAAAGCGATGGCGCAAGAAATCGAAGGCTTGATTCGTGCCAAGTTACTGACTGTCGCGGCACCCAGTACCCGTGTTGAAGAAGATGCCGACGAGGTTTGAGTAGACGCATCGTCGCCTGCAAGTGATTAGCAAGCGCATTCAGCTAGCCGAAGACGTTCACTGCTCTGCGGCGGTGGACTTGGGCGATGTTATTTTGCAGGCAGCCAGCGCGCTGCGGGCGAATCGCGGCATTGTTCGAGCCACGACAGGTTTAGCGCGCGAGACCGCAGAATCTCGGGGTCAGGCCTTCGCTTCGCAAAAAGCTCGGCGCGACCGATTTAGCTCGTCGCCAGATAAAGCGCAGGCGGCAAAAGCACCAAGTGTTGAAACTGCAGGGCGAACTAAAGCTAAGCCCTGGCAAAAAGCGCCGCCTGACCCGGAAAAATTGACGCCCCAGCATGCGTATCTGCGCGCCATTGCCCTGCTTTGCGGGCGGGATTACAGCAGTAAAAAGATGGCAGAAAAGCTTGCCAAGCTTAGTTTTGCAAGTGCAGATATTGAAGCAACGCTGATGCGTTTGCGCAAGGAAGGCGCTCTAAGTGACGTGCGATTTGCCGCCTCACGCACGAATGGCTTGATCAACCGTGGCAAAGGCCCGCGCGCCATTCAGGCAAAACTGAAAGAAGCGGGGCTAGCGAAAGAACTAATCGTCAACGCACTGGGCGAGCTAGAAATTGACTGGCCTGAGCGCGCACGTGCGCTTTTGCTTAGAAAATTTGGTGATACGCCGCCTGCGGATAGCAAAGCCTGGGCTAAACGCGCGCGCTTTTTGATCGCGCGTGGTTTTGATGAGACCAGCGTGCGCAGCGCGCTAAAAACCTAAAGCCAGCGTGCGCAGCGCGCTAAAAACTGAAAAATGATAATGCTTTAGGCGCTAACATCCTGAAAAATTTGGCGCCGGAGCAAGCTAATGAAATGGATCGACGCGCAAACAGTAAGCGGCCAAAGTATCGCGCTGAGCGTCAACAGTGACGGAATTTTTTTTCCCGAATTGATGGTATTGAAACCGCACTTGGCAAGCCGAGTCAATTTCAAGCGCGCATGGGTGCGAAGCGTCGATATGCTGAAGTAAACTTGCCAAACATCGGTGTATTGCGAACCAACGACGTCGATGTTATTGACGCATGGTTTGCGCACCTGGACTTATCTGGCGAACGTACGAAGAAACGCCTTTCGCCCACGTTTATTGGGCTTGGCATTTTGGCCAGCATCGCGCTGGCAATTGTGCTGCTGTTTTGGCTTGGACTACCCTGGCTGGCGCGTTTGGCTGCGGAACATATCCCGCCAGAGTGGGAGAAAACGTTGGCGGCCGGTACGCTCAGTGCTTTAGAGGCAGACGGATTTATGCCCTCGCTGATTTCTACGGACGAGCAAAAGCGCTACCGAAAATTATTCGATGCCGTGGCCGCTGGGTCCAGCTACAGTAATCCAATGAC
Source organism: Rhodanobacteraceae bacterium (assembly GCA_031409855.1). GTDB lineage: Bacteria > Pseudomonadota > Gammaproteobacteria > Xanthomonadales > SZUA-5 > JANNYA01. The sequence continues at coordinate 41,349 of JANNYA010000233.1, forward strand.
GTTGGAATTTCGCAGTTGGACCGATCCCAATGCGTTCGCGATCCCGGGCGGCACGGTTGTAGTCACCGATCAAATGCTTGCACTTATGACGGTGGATGATGAGTTTAGCGCGGTCATGGCGCATGAAATTGCGCACTTGGAAAAACGCCACGGCATTCGTTCGGTGTTGCAACAGGGCGGTGCGTGGATGGTGTTCAGCGCAATGGTTGGCGATACGTCTGGACTAAGCGCAATTGCCACCATGCTGCCTGCCACGCTGGTGGACAGCGCTTACTCGCGCGGCTTTGAACGGGAAGCTGATGATGTCGCATTTGCACGATTGCGCCAAATGTTGATAAGCCCGCGCGCGTTTGCTGCATTAATGCGTAAAATGCAGGATCAGGCTGACTTAGGCGGGCCCGGGGCATTAAAATACTTTTCTTCGCATCCGCCTACCGATGAGCGCATTGAAGCCGCCGAGCGTGCTGCGCAATAGTCTGTTTCATGCCGTGTAGTCTTGTCGCTTCTCTAATTCAAACTTTGATTGGAATCACTTATCCATGTTGACGATTGCATTGCTTGCTACTGCCCTGGCCTTTAGTTCTGGCGCATCGCTACCTGCTCAGCCTAAGAATTTCGATTTTGCGCCGAACTTAGACCAAGCCGCTAAGTTGCCGGATATGGCGCTGGAAAACGCGCAAAAGGCGCGCGATGTTGCGCCCATCGTTGCCAGCTCTCGCGCTGAGTTTATGGTTTTAGGACCAGTGCGTAGCAGTGCTGGCGCAGAGCCTAGGGTTGTACGCGCTGGCTATCAAAGCGTCGAGCAACTGAATCTATTGCGCGCCCGCGCGGCACCCTGGCGCGTTTACCCAGAGCAGAAAATATTGATTATCGAAGTCAATAATTTGTTCGAATACGATCAATTGATTCGCGACGGCTTCACCGTTGAAATTGATGCAGATCGAACCGCCAGCTTGAATACGCCGCCTGAGCGCATCGCCGGGCAGGTCAACAGTATCGTTGGCTTTACCTGCTATCGCACCGTTGAGGAAACCTACGCCACCGCAGAAGCACTGGTCGCGCAAAAGCCGCAAATTGCCGAATGGTTGGATATTGGCGACAGTCGCCTTAAGGAGTTAAACCAGGGCGGCTACGACATACGCGCATTACGTATTACGAACCGCAGCATTCCCGGCCTCAAGCCGGTACTGATGATTCAGGGCGCACTGCACGCGCGCGAATATGCGACTGCCGAGACGGTGACACGTTTTGCTGAGCAGCTCATCAATGGCTATGGCAGCAACCCAGATATCACCTGGATGATTGATCACCACGATATCAATTTGGTTTTGATGGCCAACCCAGATGGACGAAAAATTGCTGAAATATTCGAAACAAGAAGTCAGCGTAAAAACCGTAATCCACTTTATTGTGCTGGAGCAAATTCAACAACGGGCGTCGATCTCAACCGTAATTACGGTTTTTCTTATGCCGGCCCGGGCTCAAGCACGTCGTTTTGTAGCGAAATTTATCGGGGTCCGAGCGCATTTTCGGAGGCCGAATCTATCGCTCTAAGGAGTTTTGCAAGCAAAATTTTTCCAGATCAGCGCGATGAAGGAACAGTGATCGCACCACCAAATTCCATCGCGATTAATGCACCTGTGAGTTTGGATGCGACAGGCATCTATATCGATTTGCACAGTAACGCTGCAGGAACCTGGTATCCGTGGGGCGACTCAGCCGCGCTCGCGCCAAATAACGCCCAGTTTCAAACCATTGCACGAAAGATGGCATTTCTTAATGGGTTGCCTTCTGCCAAAAGTAGCGCGTCGGGAGCAATTGGCGGGGCGACCGACGATTGGACATTCGGAACATTGGGTGTTGCGGCGTTCACAGTTGAACTTAGCGGAAGTAGCTTTTTTCCAGCATGCACTAGCTTTGAAACGTCTATTGGCCCACCAGCAGTCGCCTCTTTTTTCATGGCTGCAAGAACGGTGCGTGCGCCGTATCGTTTGCCTGCTGGGCCAGACGTGCTGAATTTGACCGCCGCGAGCAACGTAGGTGGCGTCACGCTCACGGCCAGTGCGAATGACACACGCTATGATTCTGCCGCCGAACCCACCCAAGCCATAGCCAGCGTTGCACTTTACAACAGCGTACCCTGGGACGCTGGTGCCACCCCAATTGCTAGCTTTGCCGCCGCTGACGGTGCCTTTAGCAGCAACATTGAAGCAATCACGCTGAACTTGCCAGAAGCGCAATTGCCACTGGCCGCGAATACATTGTTTTATGCCCAAGCAACCGACGCCGCAGGCAATAAGGGTCCGGTCAGCGCGGTGTTTTTAAGCCCATCGGGCTCAATATTCCGAAACGGTTTTGAGTAAGAGTGAAAATCATTTCATTAAATCTCAATGGCTTGCGTTCGGCATCCACGAAGGGCTTGTTTGAATGGCTTAGCGCCCAAAACCCTGATGTGGTATGCGTGCAAGAAACCCGCATCCAACATGAGCAGCGCGAGAAAGAGATTAAAAAAGGCGCGGTTTTTGCGCTCAGTGATTACCACCACGAATATCTTGACGCCCAGGCAAAGGGCTATTCGGGTGTCGCGGTCTGGAGTAAGCGCAAGCCGGATGCCTATTTAGCGGGTTTAGGCGTCGCCGAATTTGATTGCGAAGGCCGTTGGCTGGAGGCGCAATTTGGCGATTTGAGCGTCATTTCTTTATATCTCCCGAGTGGATCCTCGGGCGAAGTTCGGCAGGCATTTAAATTTCAGAGTTTGCATTGGCTTTCAGCGCACCTGAAAGCGCTGAAGGCTTCGGGCCGTAAAATAATTATTTGCGGTGATTGGAATATCGCGCATAAAAATATTGATATTAAAAATTGGCGCGGTAATCAAAAAAATTCAGGTTTCTTGCCAGAAGAGCGCGCCTGGCTGACCGAGTTATTCGACGTTGAGGGTTGGATTGACACACATCGCGCCGTGAAGCCAGAAATCGTGGAATACACTTGGTGGAGCAATCGCGGGCAGGCGTATGCGAATGACGTGGGCTGGCGCATTGATTATCAGATCGCTAGCCCGAATCTAGCGGGCGCAGCAAAATCCGCCACCGTACACCGCGAGCCGCGTTTTTCCGACCACGCGCCGTTGGTCATTGAGTACGCGCTGTAGTGACGAGTAGTGCGCAAGCCAAAGAAGTAGCCAAAGAAAGCGTAAGCGAAGACTATTCCGGCGTGCGCGGCATCGTGCGCGCGTTCGGTAGCCCCGCGTCCTTGACGATGCTGTTTTTGGGCTTCGGTAGTGGCCTGCCGTTTTTGCTGGTCGGGGTAACGTTGGCAATTTGGCAGCGCGAAGTGGGCTTTACGCTAACCGATATTGGCTTGATGAGTGCGGCGAGTTGGCTGTATTTGTTGAAGTTTTTGTGGGCACCCTTGCTAGATCGCTACCCCTTGCCGTTTTTAGGGCGTAGGCGCGGTTGGTTGCTGGCGTCGCAACTCGGTGTTGCGGTGTTTTTGGCGGCAATGGGTATTTTGGGGCCGAAAAACGCTGAATTTACCTTTGTGCTGCTGATGGTCGCGACTTCTTTTTTTGGTGCCACGCAAGATATCGTTGTGGATGCCTATCGCATAGAAATTGCGCCGCCGTCCGCGCAGGCCGCACTTGCAGCCATGTCGACATTGGGCTATCGAATTGCATTCATTACTGCGGGTGCAGCTGCACTTTATCTGGCTAATTTTTTCGATTGGCGCACGGCCTATTTGGTCATGGCGCTATTAATGCTTTTGCCCATTGGTGCGACTTTGCTTGGCAAAGAGCCGAATGTTTATCAAGAAACGCGAAAGTTAGATTTTGCTGCGGCATTTACCGCGCCATTTGCAGAATTTTTTACTCGGCATGGTTGGGTATTAGCGACCGCACTACTAATATTTGTTGGGCTATTTAAGTTTCCCGACCAAGTGATTGGGGTCGTTGCTGGGCCATTTTATTTGGATTCTGGATTTACCAAGGTCGATATCGCCAACGTTTCAAAGCTTTATGGTGTTTGGATAGGCATCTTTGGTGCGTTTTTGGGTGGCGTAGGTGTCGCAACTATTGGCATGCGGCCGATGTTGTTAATCGCAGCACTTGCGGTGGCAAGCTCAAACATTGCTTTTTTGTTGATGGCGCAAAACCCGAGTCAGATATGGGCGTTTTATGCTGCAATTAGTGCCGACAATGTCTCGCAAGGGCTCGCGGGCGTGGTGTTGGTTGCGTTTATGGCAACTTTGACGCACCCGGCGCACACCGCGACGCAATTTGCCCTGTTGGTGTCACTGGCATTTTTACCTGGGAAATTAGCCAGTGCCATTTCCGGTTATCTCATAGAAAAACTGGGCTATGAGCATTTTTTTCTGATGAGTACCGTGACGGTCATCCCGGCACTGCTATTGCTAGGCTGGCTTTGGTCGCGTATTGGTAGTTTGATTAAACCGGTGGCTGCTGGTGATGGCCAATGATTGAGTTCCCCAATAATCGACCAAGTCGCGCATCTTGTCGGGAAATTGCATTTAAGCGTTTCGATTTTTTTTATTGCTCTGTTAAGCTTGGCGCATGCCTGATTTATTAGTTCGTGCCATTGACGATGCCTTAGCTGAGCGGATCAAACGCTACACGCGTGAACGCGTGGAGCCTTTGAATACCTGCATGCTGGAATTACTGCGCGCGGGGCTAGAGCAATTCGAGGCCCGCGCCACCGACAAAGATTCGGCAGCGCCTGCAGCGGCAGCAAATGCCACAATCTCTCCCGCCGCTGGTACGATGCCCAACTACGGTGCCGAAGTGATGCGTGAAACCCGAATCTTGGGCGGCACTTGGAATAGCGATGAGGCGACTGCATTTAGAGAAGCCATGTCGGCAATCGAGAAAATCCCGGGTGGATCAAACTTTTAGCGAGCACTGTCCGCTGCCGCCGCTTTTGGAGGCGATGAGTGATACGTCACCCAGCGCACTGCGCCAAGATTCCCCGGCATGACGAATTTGCCGCACGCACTGTTGCTAACACTTACGATGTTAGCGATCGGCGCGCTTTTTCGCGCCCTGCGGGTATTGCCGGATAACGCGGCCGAGGTGATCAATAAGCTGGTGCTTAATCTGTTTTTGCCCGCGCTGGTGATTTCAGTGGTCAGCAAACTGAATTTTAGTAGTTCCATGCTGCTGGTGCCGCTGATCGCTTGGCTAGTCATGGGCGCGTGCGCCTTGGTCGTCAAACTGATCGCGCGCGCGCGCAAATGGCCGCGTGATGTCGAAGGCGCGCTTTTGTTAACGGCCGTTTTGGGAAACACCGCGTTTTTAGGCTACCCGTTGACGCGCGCCTATTTGGGCGAGGCCAGCTTGGGCACCGCCGTGCTGTATGACCAACTCGGTAGTTTTCTAGTGCTTTCTACTTTTGGACTGTGGGTGGCGGCCAGTTATGGTGGCGGAAAACCGCCGACGCTGGGATTTGTCTTAGGGCGTATTGTTACGTTCCCTGCGTTTGTGGCCTTGTGCGCCACCTTGGCGCTTAACTTTTTGGATGTCGCTTTGCCCGGGCCTGGCAAGCTGCTTGTTGATGACCTTGCCGCACTGTTGATGCCCTTGGCCATGTTTGCAGTCGGCTTGAACTTCGCCATCGTGCCGCCAGCAAAGCAAGGCCTGCCGCTGATTGTTGGATTGAGCGTAAAAATGCTGCTGACGCCTTTATTGGCACTGGGTTTGGCGCAATTGCTGCTGGATCGCGATGCGATGCAAGTGGTGGCGTTTGAAGCGGCAATGCCGCCGATGGTGACCGCCGCTGCGCTAGCCGCAAATGCAAAATTGGCACCGCAGCTTGCCGCCGCAATGGCAGGTTTAGGCACCGTGCTGGCCATTTTTTGGCTGCCGCTGTTGCATCTTTGGTTGGTGTGATTGATAGAAGCCTTCGACTTAGCGCGTCGTGTCGCTGCCGTTCGCTAGGCTTGGAAACCACAATTTTCCGCATTCGTTTGAATCGCACCTATTCACATCCACGCGATTATTTCCGTCAAAGTCTGCGTGCTAACATTTAGCTTGATCGCCTGACCAAGTTGACTATGAACAGCAAATATATTCCTATCGTGAGCATCATCGCCGCACTTTTACTCAATGCCTGTGCGGCCCCGGCCGCGAAGCCGCCGACAGCGCCGGTTGCGCAGGAAACGACGAGCAAGCCATCAGATTTGGCAGCCTCAGATAATTTAAATGCGGTGCTTTGGCAGCAAACGGCGGCGGAATATCACGCGCATTCCTTGCAAAGTTTTAAGCAAGCACAGCTTGCCTTAGAGCTGCTGTTAAAGCAGCCGACGCTGAGTGCTGCGGTGGAACAAACGGGCAATTTTAGCGGACTGCCGCCGGCGGTCGTGGTCGATGTCGATGAAACGATGCTGGATAATTCGGCGTTTCAAGCGCGGCTAGTCAAAAGTGGCGCGTCGTACGTGGAATCAGATTGGGCCGCATGGTGTAACGAGCGTGCAGCCCTAGCTTTGCCCGGGGCACGGGAATTTTCCAATTTCGCCAATTCACGCGGCGTGCGAATCATTTATTTAAGCAACCGCGATGTCAGTTTGACCGAGGTAACGCGTCAAAATCTAGCTGAACTGGGCTTTTCAGACAGCAGCAATACCTCGACATTTTTGTTTCGTGACAAAGCAAATCAAATGGACACCAAGGGCCAGCGCCGTATTTTTGCGGCACAAAAATATCGTCTCGTGATGTTGATCGGCGATAATTTAGGTGATTTTAACGAAGGCTATAAAGCCACCGTCGCGGCGCGCCGTACGCTGGTGACCGATTTTTCTGACTATTGGGGCAGCCGTTGGATCATGATCGCGAACCCGAGCTATGGCTCGTGGGAGCAATCGCTTTATGGTTTTGATAACGCTTTGACGCCGGCAATGATCCGGCAAAAGAAATTGGATGCGTTGCGCCTGCAGCAGTTGAAGTAGCTGTCACAAGCTTGGTCGGCTCAAGCTTTGTTATTCCGAATTTTATGGCGTAATAACGCGGTAGTGCCAGTAAGCCTCGTTGTTAGCGGCATTGTGAGCGGCATTGTGAGCTTGAGTAAGCAAAACTGCCGCACCGCACGGGACTTCGATGATTGGTTTTGAACCAAGGTTGGCACCCGTTAAATGCGCGAGCAGCACCTGAATCGGCCCGGCGTGCGTTAACAGCACCCGGGTTTGCGATTTTGTTTTTACGGAGTAGCTTTCCCAGGCGGCCAGTACCCGAATTTGCAGTTGCCGCACCGATTCCGCACCGGGCGCTTTGTAATCCATGAAATTTGTCGCCCACGCATCGATCTCAGCGCGGGGTATGCAATCCCATGATTGCAACTCCCAGGCACCACAGCAACGTTCCGCCAAACGCGCGTCCAGTTTTAATGTGCGTTGCCCGCGTAGCCGCAATTGCGCCGCCAACTGGGCGCAGCGTGATAGCGGGCTTGCGATAATTTCAGCGTCTTCGGGCAAGTAGCGATCCAGCCACGCAAACGCAACACTCAGCGCATCGGCTTGCGCTGTGACGTCGCTACTGCCATAGCAAATTCCCGCAGTAATTTCAGGCTTCGGGTGGCGAATCAATAGGATTTGCAAGCTAGGATTTGCTCGATGCGAAATAGGTCAAGCGCTTGGCGAGTTTTTGCCAAGCAAGCATTTGTTTCAAAGGGCGGGTGTTTTAGGTAACAAACTGGCTAAAATCGCGAGTCTAGCGCTTCGGCGATCGCTCGAAAAATATTCAAAGGAATTTCTAAAAATTCAAGTTCTTGCAAAACCTCTTTGTATTTTGAAGGTTCAGAAAAATCAAAGAAAACGATGTTGCTGAAAACCAAGTCTGAATAGTTTAAAGTATAAATGGAGTCATAAATGAAACGACTTAAGTTTTGCTTGAGCGAAAATGTTGTCATTATTTTTTGGTCATCAGTCAAACGATTGTAGTCGTTAAGATACAAGACCGTGTCGTCGAGCATGTCATCCCATTCGCTGGCATCTGGCCCAAGCGCATGCATCGAGCGGCAGCCTGAACGTACTAAAATTTCAGCTAAGGAATCCATAAATTGGTTTTCAACCGCAGTTTGAGTAATAATACAAACAATGTACGGCTTCAATTTAAAAATAATTGGTTCAATATCTAATTTTATTTCTGACTTGCTTAAATAGTATGCCTGCTTATAAATTCCCATTTATTACCTTGTGAATTCTCATCGCGAATCTAGATTCTTCTCATTAATAGGCGGCCAAAAATCTTCAAGTCGCGATGCAAGATAATTTAATATGCCACCAAAAAACATTAGTGATTAGGGCTAATCCTC
>JANNYA010000234.1:0-9478 GCA_031409855.1 Rhodanobacteraceae bacterium
CCCCTGCGACACCACCCGCAGACTATGTCGCGTGGCAAAAGCAACGCGTGGAAAATTTGACTGCGGAAAAAGGTTGGTTGAGCTTAATTGGCCTGCACTGGTTAGAGGTGGGCAAGTTCACGCTGGGTAGCGGGGCGAATCAGCAAATACGCCTGAGCGCTGGCCCAGAAAAGCTTGGCACGATTGAGCGCAAAGCAACAGGCGAGCTGGTTTTTAGCGCGAATGCGCCGGTGCTGATTAATGGTGTAGCGGCGAATTCCGAAGTTGTCTTAAGCACCGACAAAGAGGGTGCGAAGCCTACCGAAGTCAGTTTTGGCACGTTGAGCTTTTTAGCGATTGATCGCGGCGGCAGAATTGGCCTGCGCGTGAAAGATAGCGTGTCTAAAACACGCACAGAATTTATGGGCTTGGACTACTTCGCTTACCAGCCCGCGCTAAAAATCATAGCTCGTTACGAGGCCTACCCGGAAATACGCACGCTGGAAGTCGCGACCATTATCGGCACGGTAGAACCCACACCAAACCCGGGCCGTGCGCACTTTTCGGTGGCGGGCAAAGACTATCGCTTTGAGCTATTGGAAGGCTCAGACGCGGCGCATTATTTCACCGTCTTTGGCGACCAAACGAACGGCAAAGAAACCTATGGCATGGCGCGTTTTTTAGTCGGTGCACTCGACACGAAAAACAAGACCGTTACGTTGGATTTCAACGCCGCCTACAACCCACCGTGCGCGTTCACTGAATACGCGACCTGCCCGATGCCGCCTGCGGGAAACCGCATTGCCGCAAAAGTGACAGCGGGTGAGAAAGCGTATCGCGGCGCGCGCAAGGAATAAGCCTATGTTGCAAAACTTACGGCAAGCTAGCGGAGCATTAAACCGCGCACATCTGCTGACGAAACTTTTTCACGAAAGTGCCAGCTAAGTGGACTTAGACTGTTTTTTCATGAGGCATTTTAATGCGTACGCGTAGCCGGATTTTCTCTTTAGTTACCAGTTTTAGCCTGATTGTCTGTTGCAGCTTTAACGCAGCCTTGGCCGCCCTGCCGCCAGAGATTGATGGCGTTGCCCTGCCCAGCCTGGCGCCGATGCTTGAACGCACGCAGCCGGCCGTGGTCAATGTCAGCTCCCGCACCCGTGTTCAGGTTCAGAACTCGTTTTATGGTGACCCATTTTTTGACCGCTTTTTTGGCGGCGGCATGGGTGGACAACCACAGGAACGGGTAGAAAGCTCATTGGGCTCTGGCGTCATCGTCGATGCCGTCAAAGGCTTGGTGCTGACCAATAATCACGTCATTAAAAATGCCGATGAAGTATCGGTAACGCTGACCGACGGCCGAATTTTTACCGCGGAGTTGGTAGGCACCGACCCGGATACCGATGTCGCGCTGATCAAAATCAAGCCCGAGCGCCTAGTGGCACTGACGCTGGCCAATTCAGACGCGCTGCGCGTCGGCGATTTCGTGGTCGCCGTAGGCAACCCGTTTGGGATTGGACAGTCGGCCACCAGCGGCATTGTGAGTGCGCTTGGGCGCTCCGGCTTGCGTGGCCTGGGTTATCAAAATTTCATACAAACCGACGCTTCGATCAACCCCGGCAATTCCGGCGGCGCTTTGGTCAATCTGCGCGGGGAACTTGTCGGCATTAACACCGCCATTTTCTCCCCCTCGGGCGGCAACGTCGGCATCGGCTTTGCGATTCCGGCGAATTTGGCACGCAACGTGATGAACCAGCTACAAGCGTTCGGCGAAGTGCAGCGCGGCAGCTTGGGCGTGCAGACGCAGGATTTGACCGAAGCGCTGGCAAAAGCGCTAAAACTGAATCCGATTGCCGGGTCGGGGAACGCGGGCAACGCCGGTGGTGCCATCGTGACGCAAGTCGTGCCAGACATGCCAGCGGCGAAAGCGGGTGTGCGCCAAGGCGATGTCATCACCGCAATTGCTGGCAAGCGCGTACTTGATGCGCAGTCGTTGGCAAACGCTGAAGGTTTGCTGCCACTCGCCACGGCGCAAATCTTAACGATTATGCGCGATGGCAAGCCCTTGCAGCTAAAATTCACGCTCGTGCCGATCAACACGCAATCGGTAGAGGGCAGTAAAATAGATGCGCGTTTGGCGGGCACAAAACTAGCGGATTTAAGCTCAAGCGCACGTTCCCGCGCGGGCGGTGCCGGCGGCGTGCTGATTAGCGAAGTCGCGCCAGGCACCTTGGCCGCGCAATACGGCCTGGAAAAGAACGATCTAATCGCAGGCGTTAGCCGCTATCAAATCAACAATATCGCCGAGCTAACCCAGCTTTTGAAATCCAGTCGGGGTCGGGTTACCTTGACAATTTATCGGAATCGTCGGTCTTATGTTTTGACGTTGTGATCTAAGCCGCGCGCACGCCGCAAACTCTGTGCGCCAAACTTCTTATTAATGGCGTCATTTAATTGATCCATTGCGCCGCTTGGAACGGCTGCGTTAGAAGGCAGCACCGCCGGAGCAAACAAATCCGCCTGTTGTGGCCGCGTTTCTAGCGTCGCCATCGGTTCGTCAAAGCGCGACGCACTCAAACCCAGCAAACGCAAACTCGGGCGCTTTTGCGCGTGCCACCAGGTGACTAAAAGTTGTTCCGCAAGATGAAATATCGCATCGGTATTGGCGCTGGCTGGCTGCAGTTGCGCTTGGCGAGTCAACGTTTCAAAGGGCGGCATGCGTATTTTGACGGTGATGGTGTGCGCATCCAATGCGTGCGCACGCAGGCGCGCGCTCACCTTTTCGGTCAAGCGCATCAGCCACATGCGCGCTTCGCCAAGGGCGATCAAATCTTGCGCAAAGGTATGTTCCGCACCGACCGATTTTTCGGCGCGGTCGCTAACCACCGGCCGGGTATCAATGCCAGCGGCGAATTGCTGCGCGGTTTCGCTGTGATTGCCCAGCGCCTTTTTGACCAGCGCTGCGGGCGCTAAGCGCAGCTGCGCAATCGTGTGAATTCCCACCTGCGCCAGTTTTTCTGCGGCGACGCGGCCAATGGTGTAGAGCTTATTGACCGGCAATGGATCCAGCCGCGTGTGGACAAGCTCAGGCGTTAAGTGCAGTAGGCCGTTCGGTTTGCACAGCTCGCTTGCCATTTTTGCCAGCAATTTATTGTGCGCAATGCCAACGCTGCAGTTCAGCTGCACTTGCTTAAAAACCTCCGCGCGCACGAACTCGGCGATACCCTGTGCGCTACCGAATAGGCTGAGGCTGGCGGTGACGTCCAAAAAAGCTTCGTCCAAAGACAAGCCTTCAATTTCTGGCGTTACTTGATTAAACACGGCAAAAATTTGCGCCGAAATCGCCGCGTAATAGCTGATGCGCGGCTCGATATACACGCCCTGCGGGCACAGCTTGAGCGCACGCGCAGTCGGCATCGCCGAGTGCACGCCAAACACGCGCGCTTCATAGCTCGCGGTAGACACCACACCGCGCGGTCCGGTGTGCGCCAAGATCACCGGTAGGCCGCGCAGTTCTGGGCGGTCGCGCTGTTCGATGGCGGCATAAAATGCGTCCATATCGACGTGCAAAATGGTGCGCTCTGCTGCCATGGCTGGGCCGCCTAGAAGCTAGACGTCGCGCTTCAACATTTTCAACATTTTCTTGAAATAAGTTTCTGGCATCCAACGTTTAAGCCGCCAATGACTGCGGCTGTCTTTGTGCGGCAGCAGCAAAAAATCCCCAGCTTGTGCGCGCGTTATCGCGAATTCCGCAACGTCAGCCGCAGTTAGCGCCGAGCGCTCCATCAGCGCAGTCGCGGCTTTGCGCATGCGTTCGTGCCCAGGCGCGAAGGACTCCAGCAAATTGGTTTTGAAAAAGCTCGGGCACAAACACGCCACGTGCAAACCACGCGCATACAGTTGCGCGCGCAAAATCTCGGAATACGCCACCACAGCGGCCTTGGTCACGCCATAAACGCCGGTTTCCGGCGCACCGGCTAGGCCTGCGAACGAGGCGGTATTGATAATCAAGCCGCCACGTGCGCCCAACATCAGCGGCAAGATCGCCTTGCAGCCGCGCTGGATTGAGGTCAAGTTAATCGCTATGACTCGGTCCCATTCGGCATCGGTGGTGTCTAAAAATTCACCGCTGCTGGCGATGCCGGCATTGTTGATCAGCACCGACACGCATCCAAACTCCGATTTGAGCTGTGCGGCGACCTGCTGCCAATCTTTCGCGTCCGCGACATTCATTTCAATAGCGATGTGGCCACTGCCACTTAACAGTGCGATGGTTTCCTGCGCCCGTTCCACCAACAAATCCGCCACTGCCACACGCGCGCCGCGCTTGGCATAATTGATCGCCAATTCGCGCCCTAAACCACTGCCCGCACCCGTAATGACTACCGTTTTTACACTCACAGCATTCCTTCAAAGATTGAATTTGCAGGGCGTCTAGCGAAACGCGTCTTTCACTGTTTTAGGCTGCGTTTCATCCACCACCGTGCCTAGGCTGAGCATCGTCCATTGCCGCAATCGCCGTGGATCGGGATCTAGCACATTGCCATCGTCAAGATCATCCCGACAATAGGCCGCAACCTTGCGCGCCAATAAAAACGTACCCGTGACGTGCGTTGCGCTCGAGGCCAGTATTTCCACCGCCGGTAGACCACGTCTAAGCACCGTGCCCAGCACTTTTTTCGCCATGCGTTTCAGCACGCCACCGCCAATTTGTTCGACCAATTCAATCGCGCCGACGCCAATCGTGCCCATCCAGCGCAGCATCTGCGCATTGTCGGCAGCGCTGGGGGTGCGCTGATGCAGTGCGAAAATACGCAGAATCAGATCGCGCTGAATCGTGGACGTCAGCGCCGCATCCCCAGCCAAGTTCACCGCCCAGCCCAAGACTTTGCCAAAGCCCGGGATCATGCTGACTGCGGTCGTGCCAGCACCGGTGGCACCGGCTTTGATGCAGGCGGTTTTAACCAGCTGGCGCAGCAGCCGGGCGTGCGTGGCCTGCGGGAATTCGGCGCGTAAGGCTGTGATATCACGTTCGGCTTTGTGCCAGTGCGCCTCGGTATACAAAGAATTTGCCATCACCATTTCAGCGCTCAATCTTGCGGGGTAAAACCGTATTCTATCGCATGCCCGAAACTAGTAAGCCCGTGAACTCAAACCCAGTCAGCAGCCCGCAAACTACGCGCCACCCGCGCTTGACCGAGGTGCTCGCGCGGCATCAAAACCATCCTGATCAAACGCCGATTGCGCCTTTTTCGCATTTGATTTGGCCGCAAGTGCAGGCCTTTGCCGCGTCGCATCCCTCGCTGATTTTAGATTTGGGTTGCGGCACCGGCGAAAGCAGCCAAATTTTGGCGCACAGGCATCCCGATTCAGGCGTGTTGGGGCTGGATCGTTCCAGCGTGCGCTTAGCCAAAGTGCCTAGTGACATTGCCAACAATTACCTGCATTTGCGCGGCGATCAATATGATCTAGTGCGCTTGCTGCACGCAAACAGCCTGCGCGCGGAAAAGGTTTATTTGCTGTACCCAAATCCCTCGCCCAAGCCGGAACATTTAAAGCGGCGCTGGCACGCGCACCCGATTTGGCCGACGCTGTTAGGCGTGACGGATCACATTGAGTTGCGCACCAATTGGTCGATTTACGCCCAGGAATTTGCCTTTGCGCTGCAGGCGACTGGTTGGGCGGTAACGCTTGAGCAAATCGTGATTGATACGACTAACGCGTCGCTCAGTTTATTCGAGGCCAAATATGCGCGCTCTGGGCATGCGCTTTGGCGGGTGATGGGCAAGCCAAGCTAGCGCGTGGTTTTTGCGGTGTCGATCACATGCGATTTGTTAACTTTGAACTAGTGCCCAAAGCACAAGACCGCGCCCCTATTTTTTCTGATTGATGGCACATTCGCCACTTAAAGCCAATTGGGATTGTCGATGTATGAGTTAAGAGCCTCCACTTGTCTGACCGTTTTCTCAATCAACGCTATGAGCTAGCCAGGCGCACTCGCGCTAGCCCCGAAGAATTTGCCGCGCCGCTATGCGCCCAACATTGAAGTGGGAGTGAAACCCACGCCAATCCCAACGCACGGCGCGTACCAGCAAGCGCCGCGCAATTTGAAAAAATGCGCGGCGCAAATGCATGCGATAGCTTGCCTGGTCAATGAATCTCTGGTTGCGCGCAATTTCGAATACGCGCAAACGTTCACGCAAGTCACGCCCCTCACGAAAAGAGTTCGACGAGATCGACGTTCCATGCTGGCGGTAGCGCATCGTCGTGCGTGGGATATACGCAATATCAAATCCCTTCGCTAGGCACCGTAATACCCATTCCCAATCGCCAAGCTGCGGCATATCTGGCGCAAATGGGCCAATGGCGCGAAACGCGGAATTTCGAATTGCGCAACCAGAAATATGCCACCAGCATCCGCGCTCCAAGGTGCCACGCACAGAGTCCAAACCGCCGGGAATAATTCGAACAGCTTGCTCTAGTACGTCCTCTCCGGGCTCAATCTGGTCAGTGTCCGACCACCAAACATCATAGCTTGAGCAAATCGATGCCGTATTTTCAGTTAGGCCCTGCATCGCCGCAAAATACAGGGTGAGCCAGTTTGGTTTGACCACATCATCAGCGTGCAGAATAAACATCCACTCTGTTTCCGTACTCAATTGCGCGAACGCACGATTCACCGTGCGGCGCTCGCCCATGTTGCTTTCATTCGCCCATATCTCGAAAGGTGTGGCGCTAGTCCAAGCGGCGCGGGCGACGTTCACGGTATCGTCAGTGCTGCAATCGTCTAGCATGACCACCTTCAAAACTTTGCCCAAGCAATCCGTTTGCTGCAGTGCGAGTAGCGTTTCTACAAGGGTTTGGGCAGCGTTGTAGGCGGGAATTACCACCACGCAAACAGGTGTACTCAAAAAGACCTCCTCAATTCCAATGACACACGAAGAGCACAGCATCAGCTTTCTGGTGATTGCCCCGCATCAGCCCCAATAACCACGGTCGATTAGCGCATCTGGCAGCCAGCCCCGCTTGAAGGCGATGGTGTTTTCGCCAAAAAGATAGTCACCGTCGTAGCCATCTATGGCCTGATAAAAGCGCCGCGAGCAACCGGCGACAAATCGGTCGTGTAGTTCCACCACCAAAACCTGAGTTTGCTTTAACCAGGCGCCGGTAAGCACCTGCTTTTCTGCACCTTCAATATCTAGTTTGACCAGATCAAAACCTTGAAGACCATACTTGTCCTGCAAAGTTTCGATCGACACCGCACGCACTGTACGTAATTTTTTCGTCGCTACATTGGTAAGGCCAGCGATACGAAAAGCGTGTGCTTCCATTCCTGGATCTTCGAGTTCAATTTCACCGTCCTCGCACCATAGCGCGGCATCAAGAAACTGAATATTCGGATAAGGCGCAATATTGCGCTTCAAAAGCTCCAAGTTACCCAAATCAGGTTCAACGGCAATAATTTTAGCGCGCGGGAATTGCGCGGCGAAAAATATCGCTGCATAACCAACATTTGCGCCGCCGTCTAGAATTGAATTTGGTGTTTTTTGTAGCGACAAAAAATATTCGCGGTCACTGAAAACCTTCACTAAAACTTCAATATCTGAACTGCGCGCTCTGAGCCACAAGGGGTGCGCCAAGCCTAGAATCTGCGCGCTGATCAGCTGATTGCGTGGCAAGCGGGCATGTTGGTGCCACACACGCAGTGCTTGAGTCGTCCCCAAAGCGCGCCTGAGCGCCTCAAATTTGGTCCAAAATGCCAAGGCATGACTGACCAGTCGTCGCAACAGCGGGCGTGAATTTTTTTGGCTCATTTGCTAAGGATACTCGGCTGTGAATGGGGCGCTAGGTTGGGCACTGATAACGAAGGGAAGATACGGTCCCTGAAGCTTAATGCCGGGATTTCGATTAGTGTTGCCAGAATTATTCCCCCTACGAACATCCAGGCCAAGCACAAAAGAGTATTTAGTTCTTGCCACAGATGCGGCCACATGCGCTTTGCAACACTGTTTAAAACGAACATCAATAGCATATGCCAGAGATAGGTTACAAATGTTTTATGATGTCGATCCCGAAAGATGAAATACAGAGCAGCGATGGGAAACATTTTAGTGACTGGCGGTGCTGGATATATCGGAAGCCATGCTTGTAAAGCGCTATCCGAAGCTGGATTCACGCCTGTTACATTTGACAATCTTTCTCACGGCCACCGCGCTTGCGTGCGCTGGGGGCCGCTAGTGCTGGGTGATTTACTCGACCAGGCCGCCATCGCCCAGGCGATGCTGGCGTTTCAACCTGAAGCGGTACTGCATTTCGCAGCCTATGCCTATGTCGGTGAATCCGTAGTTGATCCAGAGAAGTATTACCGAAATAATGTAGTTGGATCGCTAAATTTATTGTCGGCAATGCGTAAAGCTGGAGTTGATAAACTTATTTTTTCAAGCACCTGTGCAACTTATGGAATACCGGAGCAAATGTTGATTTCCGAGTCACATATGCAAAAGCCCATCAATCCATACGGCAGCTCAAAGTTGATGATCGAACGAATCTTGCAAGATTTTGATCGCGCGTATCAATTGCGCTCCGCCTGCTTGCGTTACTTTAATGCAGCGGGAGCTGATCTTTCCGCTGTAATCGGTGAAAGCCACAGTCCAGAAACACATTTGATTCCCCTTATTTTGGACGTTGCGGCAGGTACTAAAAGTAGCATTACGGTATATGGCGACGACTATGAGACGCCAGACGGCAGTTGTATTCGAGACTATATTCATGTTTCAGATTTGGCTGATGCCCATGTGCTAGCACTTCAGGCTTTGCTTAATGGCGCTAAATCTAGCGTTTACAATCTTGGCAATGGCCGGGGCTATTCGGTAAACGAGGTAATTGCAGCAGCAAAATTAGTTACTGGCAAAAATATTCCGATTAATGTTGGCTCACGTCGTGCGGGCGACCCGGCTTGTTTAGTAGGCGACGCGACACTCATAAAAAGCACGCTTGGATGGAATCCGCGTTATCCCAAGTTGGTTGACATAATCGGCAGCGCTTGGCGCTGGCATCAGAGGCAGGGCGGCATCAAATAAATCGGCATGGATGAAAAGCTGCCCAACGATGTGTCCCGCCAAGTGGGGCCTTTGCTAGCATTGGGGTCGAGAAACAGCCGTGCTGGAAATAGCCGAATTCGCCCGTACCGACACGGCAGCTTGGCAATGCTTAGCCAAACCGTGCTGAAAGATACGCAAACGCCGCCCGCAAACCTTGGCAGGCACCGCCTTTGGGCCGGCCGGGTTGCTCGCTGTCGTTCCAGCAATAGGTATCGATATGCACCCACGGAATCGCTTTGGGTACGAAGCGTTCTAAATAAAGTGCGGCGGTGATCGCACCCGCCATGCGCGAGCTACCGGCGTTATTCATATCCGCAATCGGGCTGTCGATCATGCGCTGGTAGTCCGGCCAGAGGGGCATGCGCCACAGCGGGTCTTGCACGGTGGTGCCGGCTTGAATC
>JANNYA010000235.1:0-2188 GCA_031409855.1 Rhodanobacteraceae bacterium
CAGTACTCCGCGCACGAGCGCACGGAACGTTATTACCCAGGCCGGCAGCAAGGCCGCTAAAAACAAGGCCAGCCGCAGCTGCCAAGGCATAGCGAGGAACAGCGACTCTACTGACCGGTTGCGCAATACGCTGGCGTAGAGGAAGACCACGACACAAAAGGGTAAGAGAAAAGAGGCTTGGAAGTACACAAGCAAAGCAAGCACGCGCTTGGCTCGACTGGGATCGCGCAGCCACGCGACGAACGGCCTTTGGATCAATGGTAGGAAGACAAACAGGCCACAAACGATTGACGCCAGCATGAGACTGGCAAATATAAGAACTGAATCAAACGGCGAAAACAACGAGTATCTCCCAACTAATCCT
Source organism: Rhodanobacteraceae bacterium (assembly GCA_031409855.1). Taxonomy (GTDB): domain Bacteria; phylum Pseudomonadota; class Gammaproteobacteria; order Xanthomonadales; family SZUA-5; genus JANNYA01. The sequence goes on from JANNYA010000235.1 coordinate 365, forward strand.
CAAACCCACTCATCGCAATCAAAGCCGTACTCACATGCATCACGATGCAATGGATGGCGCCGGCTGAGGCAATGATGGCGCTGCAATCGATAGTGACGATTTCGCGCGTGGGGAAGGCTTGTTGAAATACCGCCAGGGCTTGCGCGTTGCGCGCATCTTCGCCGTTAAATCGGCACATCAGCACTTTCGCGTTCATTACCACCGAATTGGCGTAGGTGTAATGCGCGCCATTAGTGCCTTGCCAGCCGGGGGTGCGTAACACTTGATAGCCACGGCTGGACATCAACGCGGCGGTGTCTTCGGTGATTTGGCGCGGCGCGCTGTAAACGCCGCCGGTCGCTGGATATTCACTGATAATCACACGGCGAGTCGCGGCGGGCAGCATCCACATATCAATGTGCCCGGTTGAATCAAAACTTTCGGGAAATGCCGGGGTGATCGTTAAATCCAAGCCTTGATAGTCGCGGTAATAAGTTTTGATTTGCGCAGCACTTACGCCCGGGTTTTCATTTTCAACCAGCTGGGTCATGTACGCCTGGGTATCATCGAACAAATGAAAATTGCCACCGCCGTGAATCAGTGGCATGGCATAGGTCGGTGCTTCAAAGGTGGTGCTGACTGCCGCTGGCACCGCGTCGTCCAATGGCCTTGGGCGGTTGTAGACGTGATCGATTAGGCCGCGAATGCCGGCGCTGTTGACGAAACGCGGGCCGTAATCGCGCATCCAAACGCTGTTGCTGGGTGCTACGACAAATTGCACGCGCGCCATATTGACACCCGCGCCACTCAGAACATTGGCCGCTGAGCTTTGTTGAGCAGCACTCGCGACCACTAAAAACACCTTCGCCGCAGGCGAGCCCTGATAGCTATTGCTGGTGGTGACCGCAAGCGCAATTTCGGTGATCACACTATTAAAGCTACCCCAACGCATCAACAGGCCATCATTCGCCTCATATTCGGCAGGCGCGCGCACCGGTTGTGGCGGCGGCGCGAGTGCCAGCGCAATCACGCTGGGCAAGCGCCAATACAGCCGTTCCGCTGGGCTCAAACCACGAGGTAGTGCAAGCTCGTCATCTTTGATACTTGCTAGGTAAGTTTGTTTGGTCGCGGTGGCATCTTGATCAGGCGAAGTGCCCGCAAAAAGTTCGGCGGGGAAACTCAGCAGCGCCAGAACGGCGCAAAGTGAGGCTAGGGCAGTCTTCACGCGTGATCGCTGCCGGTAAAAGCGCGCTCTAATTTGTCCGCCAAGGGCGCTAGTTCGCGCATGATGCGATCTAGCTCAGGCGCGCTTAAGCCTGGATAGGGCCGGTTCTCACACAGGTGCAGCCATTCTTGATCGTCCAGTTCACCGTAAGCCAAATAGCCCACACGCTGCGCCCAATTGAAGCGCAAGCAGCGCTCCGAGTTCACCCGTCCAGTGCGCGAGATCGGTGTGGAAACGCGCGCGATTTTGGTGCCGTCTTCGCAATCAAGCTCGGCGATATACATGCCCTGTTTGCGTCCTTCACCGATGATTGCGACATCAAAGCTCAGCAAAAATGGCTCATTGTCTTTAAGCTGGTACTTTGCCGCCGCCCACGCGCGGATATCTTCAAAATTTTGCATGACTCGAACCCTCAAACCGAAAATTAGCAATTTAGCTTCACAGTTTTCCGCCTTTGGCGGGCTGCTGCGCAAATTCACCCAAACTCAAATGCTTCGGGCGCTGCGCTGATGGTACCCAGCTTTAGCGAGCGCAAGAAAAAAATTATCGCGGTCATTTGCGAAATTCCCCCTGGGCAAGTCGCGAGTTACGGCCAAGTCGCTGAATTAGCAGGCATTCCA
>JANNYA010000236.1:0-3177 GCA_031409855.1 Rhodanobacteraceae bacterium
CGCGGTTTTACGCGGGGATTTATGGCTCAATGGAGACCTTCAATGCGACAACTTCGCGAACTTTTCACCCTGCATTTTGAGCAGGGTCTCACCCAGCGCCAACTCGCCCGCAGTCTGGGCGTGGTGCGCTCCACCATCTAACGTACACTGCGCCGCTTTGCCCTGGCTAAGCTCTCGTGGCCCTTGCCCGCGACACTCACCGATGCCCAGCTCGAACAGCTTTTGTATCGTGCCCGCGCGCTTCAGCGCACGGCTAAAGTATTCGTGCGTCCGAACTATGCCGATGCCCTCATCCAGCTCGCGCGTAAGGGCGTTACGCGCCAGCTTTTGTGGCGTGAGTATCGTGCGCTGCACAGCGATGGCATTGGCTACAGCGTGTATTGCGATGAGTTAGCTGCCTATCAATCTTGTGCCGATTTAGCCTATCGCAATGACCACGTTCCGGGCCTGCGTGGCTACTATGATTTTGCTGGAACTAAGTTAGCTTATTTATCAGATGGCAAGCGCGCTGAGGCACATATTTTTGTCGCCACCCTCGGCTATTCGGCGGCTATTTTTGCACATGCGTATGTCGATGAAAAAGCGCCCAGCTGGCTAGATGGGCAGGCCAAATCATTTATTGCTTTCGGTGGCGTGCCGCAAATTTTGGTGCCTGATAACCCCAAGGCGCTGGTGACAAATGCCTGCAATGCCGAGCCCCAGTTGACGGCGATCTATCGGGATTTTGCCGCGCATTACGGTGCCACCGTGGTGCCTGCCCGGGTGCGCAAGCCTAAAGATAAAGCCTCCGTCGAAGGCGGCGTGCGGATCGTGACGATGCGCATGGCAAGCTGCCGGGATCGCGTGTTTGACTCGCTTGAGGCGGTCAATAGTTGGTTAGCCAACGAACTGAGTGAACTCAATAGCGCGCCGTTTCAAAAGCGCGTCGGCAGCAGAAATAGTGTGCTGGCTGAAGAGCAATTACATCTCAAAGCGCTGCCAATAAATGACTTCTGCGCACCGCGCTATAGCTTGCGAAAAGTTGCGCGCGACTATCATGTCGAGGTCGACAAACACTACTACAGCGTACCCTACCAGCACGTCGGAAAACAGGTCGAAATACGCATCACGGGGCTGGTCTCAGCGCGTATTGAAGTGTACTTAGGTAGCGAACGAGTCGCCCTGCATACCTCACAACAGCGGGGCCAGCGCCATGTGACCCAGACCGCGCACATGCCGATTCACCACCAGCAGTATCGCGATCCCAAGTTGCACCAGCGCGCTGCTGGTATTGGCCCGAATGCAGTCGCCGTCATCGACTTCCTGTTCCAAAAACGCGCGCATCCTGAGCTTGCGATACGCGCCGCCAGCGGTGTGCTGGGCCTCGTGCGCGATTACAGCAAAGTGGCGCTGGAAGCGGCCTGCGGTCAGGCGATAAAACTCGACGCCGTCAGCTATAAAAATATTGTGCAGCTACTCCTTTCAGCCAAGCAAGGACGGCAAGAAAACAGCCAAAGCCACGCGTCAGGAAAACGCTCAGAGCATCACGAAAATTTACGCGGTGCTGACGCTTTTGATCTGGATACGTTTGATAGCAACCGAACAATAAATCCGCCGCTCATATCTGCACCGGCATCCACACAGGAGCAAGCTCATGCTGCGTGAACCCGTGCATCAACAGCTGATCAGTCTAGGCCTAAAAACTGCCGCCAGCACCCTTGACCGGTTGAGCTTTAGCGACGATCAAATCGAAGCCTTGAGCCTATTGTTAGAAACAGAAATTTTAGAGCGCATGAGCAAGTCCCAAGCCCAGCGGCTCAAGCACGCCAAGCTGGTGCATCAGAGCGCGCACCCCGCCGATATTGATCTGCGTACCAGCCGAAATTTGAGCAAAAATATCTGGCAAAAACTGATCAGTTTGAATTGGTTAAAACAGCATCAGCACCTGCTGCTAATAGGCCCGACCGGGATCGGCAAAAGCTATCTCGCCTGCGCGCTAGCCAAAGCCGCGATCACACAAAAAACCAGCGTGCGCTACCTGCGCATGCCGCGTCTAGAGGACGAATTGGCACTGGCCCGTGGGCAGGGAAAACTCAGCCAGTGGCTGAACAACATGAGCAAAATACCGCTGTTGATTCTGGATGACTTTGGCCTGATTCCGATGCCGCAAAACGATCAGCCGCTGCTGCTAGAACTGATCGAAGACCGCCAACAACGCGGCAGTTTGATCGTAACCAGCCAACTGCCCATCAAACTTTGGCACGGCCAATTCTCCGATCCAACGCTCGCCGACGCCATTTTGGATCGGCTGGTGCACAACGCCGAAAAAGTCGAACTCAAAGGTGAATCCATGCGTAAATCCCACGCCGAATTAGAATAGAATCAGGCACCACTTCGCCGCTCCATTCAGCTAGAAAACACTGGCTTCTCATAGGCCGGAACAGTGGCTTCCCATGACCGGAATATGCAGCGGGGCGCGCAGTTGAATACTCGCGGCGGTTTCGTGGCGCGGTAACTCAAACGTTTTGGTGCGTTCGCAATTGGGCACGCGGCGCGGTGCGTGGAACTCTGGCGGCTCAGCTTGGTAATTGATCGCGGTGGCGAAGGCAGCCCATAAGCTTTCTGAATCCGGCAATTGAATATTTGCGCTGACTTGGTGCGCGGAAGGTGTGGCTTATTATTCGTGTTTTACGGCTCGCAAAATATAATTTGGCGCTTGGCGTAGTCAGCTCAAAAGGTGTCGGAATCCTGCAATAGAATAGTTTCTGGGCGCTCGCAATTTGCAAAGTTGTGCGGTGCTAATGCTGCATCAGAATAGTTTTGGCAAGTGGCAATGGGAAAGTGGCGGCAAGCTAGCGCCAACTAGTCAATCAAGCCGACAACGCGGCATTCGGCGATTCTGGTTTACACTGTCGTTTCTGTGCCGCATTGCGGCTTATTTAATCGTTGGCACCAGCTAGTTCCTCTGGCAAAAGCCGCGTTTCATAGCGAATGAGTCGCGGGTCGTGCAGTAGAAAACTCGCGGCGAATTGTTGGCGCACGCAGTCCATAAGTTGTCGGAATTCTGCATCAAAATTGTTTCCGGGCGCTCGCAGCCCGTTAGTTTGTGCGTGCGAATTTTGCAGCCCGGTAGTTTTGGCAGGTCGCAAAAGGTCAGTGGCGGCAAGCTAGTTCCAACTAGTTAATCAAGCCGACAAT
>JANNYA010000237.1:0-9959 GCA_031409855.1 Rhodanobacteraceae bacterium
TTTTTGGGGCGGGGGGCGCTTTTTGCTGGTCGGGGGCCCCTCCCACTCGATACGGCCGCGAACGGCTCTGCTATCGAAAACTGTTCATGGTTTCTGGTCAGCTGCTTTGTGGCTGAAAAATCGCAATGACGAAACAAGTCCGGCGTAAGCGGCACGGCAAACAGCTCCGGCGTAAGCGGCACGGCATACAAGTTCAAGCCAACATTTTCTCGACCGGCAACACCAAAAGGTTGTGCGCACCGGCGGCTTTAAGCTCCTCCAAATGTTTCCAGCTGATGCTGTCGTGGCACACTGCTTGCACAGCAACGTCGTGGGATTGGCCGTTTGCGCCAGCGCCATCGACACTCATAATCGTGGGGCGATCCGCTTTCGGTAGTGCCTTTAAAACCATCGGCAATTGCGCACGCGACACTTGCAGCATCACCAGCTTGCTTTCCCGCACCCGAATCACGCCGTCGATGCGGCGCAATAACAGCTCGGTTAATTCCGCACGTTCATCCGCGTAAGTTAAGCCGGAGCCGATCAGTACCGCCTGTGATTCCAAGATTATTGCGGCTTCTTTGAGTTGGTTGGCTACCAACGTAGCGCCAGAGGAAACCAGATCGCAAATCAAATCGGCGGTGCCTAGCTTGGGTGCAATTTCGACGGAGCCGCTGAGCACCACGGTCTTTGCGCTCACGCCATTTTCCAGCAGATATTTGTTGAGCAGCGCCGGGTAACTGGTAGCAATACGTTTGCCTTCCAGGGCTTTAGCCGAGCCGAATTCCTGTTCTTGTGGCAATGCGATAGACAAACGGCAGTGGCCAAAGCCTAGCTCACGCAACTCTAAAAAGCCCGGATCGCGGGCATTGCTAAGCGCCTCGGTGGATTGTTCGCGCGCGACGTTTTGCCCGACGAACCCCAGTTCACACACACCTTGGGCAATCATTCCAGGAATGTCGTCGTCGCGTACCAGTAATAAATCGATCGGCATGGATTCGCCGTAGCAAAATAGCTTATCCCGGCTGGAGCGAAATTTGAGTCCGCACTTAGCCAGCAGGTCTTGCGATGACTCAGATAGTCGCCCGGATTTTTGCACCGCGATTCGTAAACGATCCCGTGGTGTCATGACGCCGATCCATCTTCAGTGGTTTCAGGCCACTGTTTGCGCCGCTTGAGTTTGCGTATTGCGGTTTGGTAACCATCGCTGCCATCGGACAAAAACCGGGATACGCGGCCAATTGTGGTGACGCTGACCGCTGTGCGATCATGGATTTCGCGATATGCCACGCCATCGAGTAAATACGGCACCACCCGCCAACGGTCACTTAAGGCTTCCAACTCGGCTGGGGTGCATAGATCGCGTAGAAACGCCTGCACCTCTTCAATGGTATCCAGCACAGCAATTGCGCGGGAAAGGGCCACGATGGGCTCTTCACTTAAAACCTCTGCTTCTACAAATCGCTTTTTCATGTGCTAGTGCATTGTTACGTTAATGCGATGTTATGGCAAGCAGTGCCTGCCCGCAAGTTTGCTCCCGGTTCTGACAGCGACTTGTTCAGGTATGAAAGCAATGAACCAACCATAAAAAAAATCGCCTTTTCCCGGGAGTGAATGAGTTGAATATCGGTAAACTTTGTGAGCCAGCAAACTTCGCGGTACGAAATTGCTAGTCTAGCTAACGCTGGACGCTGAGTTTGCGCGCTTTACGCTCCACTTCAGGTTAGCGACCCACTAATAAAAAGGAAATTAATGAGCGAGCAAATTATTCGCTTTTACGAGCTTTCCAGCGCTAAATTTCAATCTGACCCGCTGCTGCTGGTCGCAAAGCTCGCCGAAAAGGCCTTTGAAACCCAGGCTTCTTGCGTCATTCTAGCGGCCGATGAGGATCAAGCCTTGGCGATCGACGATAAGCTTTGGAGCTATATTGACGATGCGTTTTTGCCGCACCAAATTGCTGGGCAAGATGACGATGATGAATGCCCGGTATTGATCGTGACGCCGACGTTTGCTTCTCCGATTCGCGATGTCACGATTAATTTGCGCACGGTTAGCCCGGCGCAATTTGGCGCGCGGCTGTTGGAAGTGATTCCGCTTGATGAAACCGAGAAAAACATTGCGCGCGCCCGATTTAAGGCATTTGTGGCAGCAGGCATGAAGCCTAGTCATGAAAAAGTTTAAGTACGCTGCTAAAACTGCGAAGTTTGTCAGTGCTGATTAAGTTTGTCGGGCATTAAAACTACTAGCCCAAAGCCCGCAGTTTCACTAATCTTGCGGCCCCTTTGATCAACAAAAGTTTAAGCCGACCTTCATGAGCCAAATTAGCCAGGTGCACGCCCGCGAAATCCTTGATTCACGCGGAAATCCAACGCTCGAAGCCGAGGTAACGCTCGCTTCAGGGCACCGTGGCCGCGCCGCTGTGCCCAGTGGTGCCTCAACCGGATCGCGTGAAGCGGTGGAATTGCGCGATGGCGATAAAACGCGCTATCAAGGCAAGGGCGTGCGTAAAGCCGTCGCCAATGTCAACGGCGTCATTCGCGATGCATTGATTGGCGCCGATGCCAGCGCGCAACGGGCGCTGGATGAAAAATTAATTGCGCTGGATGGCACCCCGAATAAAGCCAAGCTGGGCGCGAATGCGCTGCTGGCGGTTTCCTTGGCGAATGCGCACGCCTTTGCGCAAAGCCAAAATTTGCCGCTTTGGCGCCATCTTGCGGGGGATCGCACGCCAGTGTTGCCGCTGCCGATGATGAATATCATTAACGGCGGCGCGCATGCCGATAACAATGTCGATATGCAGGAATTTATGGTGCTACCGGTTGGTTGCGCCAGTTTTTCCGAGGCGCTGCGCTGTGGCGTCGAGATTTTTCACGCGCTCAAAAGCGTACTGCGTGCGCGTGGGTTAGCCACGGCGGTGGGCGATGAGGGTGGTTTCGCGCCAGATTTACGCAGCAACGTCGAGGCGATTGAAGTCATTTTAGAAGCGATCAATAAGGCCGGTTACAAAGCGGGCGATGATGTGATGCTGGGCTTGGACGTGGCTTCGTCTGAGTTTTTCAAAGATGGCCGCTATCATCTTGCCAGTGAAAATCGCTATTTGAGCTCGGAGCAGTTTTGCGAGTATCAAGAAGCTTGGGTGGCGCAATATCCGATCATCACCATTGAAGATGGCATGGCCGAGAATGATTGGGCCGGTTGGAAATATATGTCTGAACGTTTGGGCGGCAAAATTCAGCTGGTTGGCGATGACTTATTCGTCACCAACACTGCGATTTTGCAAGAAGGTATCGACAAAGGCATTGCCAACTCAATTTTGATCAAAGTGAATCAGATCGGCACCTTGACTGAAACACTGGACGCGATTGCGATGGCGGAGCGCGCGGGCTACAGCTCGGTGGTATCGCACCGCAGTGGTGAAACCGAAGACACCACGATTGCCGACTTATCAGTTTCCACGACCGCGACGCAGATCAAAACTGGCTCCTTGTGCCGTACCGATCGCGTGGCTAAATACAACCAGCTTTTGCGCATCGAAGAAGCATTGGGTGCGACGGCGAGTTATCGTGGGCGCTCGGCGATTCGCGCTAGGCGCTAGCGCTAAGTTTTTCTTTCGAGCTATCGCTTGCTAACCGCCGATTTCGTGCAGTCCCTGTCACCGGATTCGGCGTCGACTGCGGCTGGCCGCAAGCTTTCCGGCCTGCGTGATTGGAAAGGCTTGAGCAGATCGCCGCGTGCGCTGTGGGGCGAATGCCAGGGCAGCGCGCTGTATCAAACGCGTATTGATTTGACCGATTTCGCGTCTAAATGCAGCTGCCCCTCGCGTAAATTTCCCTGCAAACATGCGCTTGGCCTGCTGTTCCTGGCGGTGGACGCAGCAACGAACTTGCTAGATGCGCCGGAACCGGTTTGGGTGAGTGAATGGTTAGCACAGCGCGGCGCGAAGGCGGTTGCAAAAGCTGAACCCGCTGAAAAGAAGCCAGTCGATGAAAAAGCGCAGGCGAAACGTAGTGACGCGCGGCTAATCGCGATCAATGCCGGCATCAACTTGACCGAACGCTGGCTGCATGATTTGGTGACGCAGGGGATCGCGGCGGTGAATCTGGATCGTCAGCTAGAGACGGCGGCGACGCGATTGACCGATGCCAAAGCCGGTGCTTTGGCCGAGCGTTTGCGCCAGATCGCGGCGTTGAGTGAAACTGAACAAAATCGGCGTATCGACGAGCTGGGCTATGTGCAGCTGCTAATCGATTTATGGAAAAAGCGCGAGCAACTTACGCCCGCGTGGCGCAGCGAGCTGGACGCCTGGATCGGACTATCTGGGCGCGAGGAAGACGTGCTAACGGCAGGCGTACGTGTGGAAGGCCAGTTCTTCGTGCTGGGTGCGATTGAGGTTGAGGCGGAGCGGTTGCGCGAACGCCGCACTTGGCTGTGGGATCAGGCTTCGTCACGAAGTTATTTGCTTCTGGAATTTCTCTTCGGTACCGCGCGCGGCGCGCTGTTGCCCGCTGGAACCCAGTTAAACGGCGCGCTGGCACTTTATTCCGGTCGCGCACAGCAGCGGGTGGTATTGGGTGACACCACTTTGCAAACCGATGTGCAGCCGCGCGCAAGGCTGAATTTTTCCGAAAGCTTGCTGGACTATGCAGCGCAAATTGCGCGCTCGCCGTTTGTACGCCGCTCGGCCAGCTGCGTCGCCAATGTGACGGTGTGCACGTTCGAGAAGCAGTTTTATTTGCGCGATTGCAACGGTGCCGCGCTGCCAATTTTATCCAATTCTGGTAACGGCAATATCAATACTGCGCTGTTGCTGTATCTACGCACCGGTGGTGCGGCGTGCACGATTGCTTTTAGTTTTGACGGTTATGCGGTTGAATTATTGGGCTTTAGTGATGCGCTGCGCTGGGTGTCGCTGTGAGCGATTCCGTCCGCTTAGCAGTAACCCTTGGCTTGAATCGAGCGGCAGGTTTCGAGCCCGCAGAAGCGCTGTCTATGCACTTCGTTAACCGTGGCCCCGCTGATGCTCTGCGCGCGCTTGCGGCGAATCGAATTTTGCTGGAGGCGGCTAGCCAGCCGCTGCAGCTAGAGGCCGGAATCAAAGCCCCCGCCGAAACCCGCCCGCTCGCGCGGCAATCGGCGGCGACGCTGCTACAAATTATTTTTGCCACCGAGTCCTGGCTAACGCACGAGGCGTTGGAAGTGCTGGATGCGCGCGGGCTGCGTTTGCCGCACGCGGCGCTTGCGGCGGTGCTGCAGACAACCGATGCGAGCTTGCGCACAAAGATCGCGAAAGTTGCGGGTGAGCGTGGCCGATGGTTCGCAAAAACCTTGAATGAATATCCGTGGCTATTGCAAATTGCGCATACAAACGACGTGCATCAGCTAAAAGTTAGTTTTGACGAAGGTCTACTACCCGAACGCGAAGCCGCGCTGCGGGAATGGCGCAATATCGATGCAGATGCCGCGCGGGCAGCGTTACAAGCGGCGTTTGCGCAGGAAAAAGCCGACGTGCGGGTGCGTTTGTTGGCGGCGTTGGCAGTCAAGCTAAGCCATGCCGATCTGCCTTGGCTAGAAAGCTTGACCACAGATCGCGCTGTTAGCGTGCAGCATGCCGCGCGTTTGCTGCTGATTAGCCTGCCGGACAGCGCGCTGCGTGGGCGCAATCGTCAGGTGTTGGCAAGCGCATTGCGGTTTGACGCTGAAGGAATGCATTTGGTGGTGCCGGAAAGTTGGCCTAGTGCGCTTGCCGTAGACGGTTTGATTGCGCCCACTAAAGGACAAACAGCGTCGCGTGCGTTTACGATTCGGGTGCTGGCCTCGGTGACGGAACCGCTGGATTGGCTTGCTTTGAGCGGCCTGGATGCGGCTAGTTTTGCCCAGGCACTATTGAACTGCGCTTATTTTAAGGAAGTGTTTGAGGGCTGGATCGAGCGCGATGGTGATTTGGGCGTGCTGGTTGAGCCTTTACTTGCCGCGTTAATGTTGCGCGCGCGCAGCCCGGAGAATGCGGGCAAGCACCACTATCAAATGTTGCGGTGCCAGCTTTTGAATGTGCTTGCGCCTGACGCGTGGCTGCGCATGTGGCCTGAGCTATTGTGCGACTCGGATATGCGATATTTTGCCTTTAGAGCGTTGCCGAAACCTTGGGCTGGCGAAATTGCTGAGCCTTGGCTGCGGCAATTGGCTGAGCAGTCTCTCGACACGCCTGATAGCCACATTGGTAATTATGCTCAGCGCCTAGAGTTGGAAGCTGAGTTGCGGGTGGCACGGGCTGGGCTAGCGCCTGCGCAATTCGCAGCGGCGCTTGCCATAAAGGTATCGGCTGAGCACTACTGTTTTGACGTAATTCACCAATTTCAGCGCGAGCTTGAGCTGCGCAGTCGCATCTACTCGGAGTTTTATTCATGAGCATTAACAATGGCTTAGAAAGCGTTTTGCGCGCCCCAGCCGAACAAAAGTTTAGCAGCGAACTAGCCGCACTAGCCAAGTTCGATACCCAAGCGCGCCCGGAAAAATGGCAGTTGAGCCCAAAAGCAGTGCGCGATTATTTGCTGGGGACGACTTTAGAAGACGGCACGATCATCAGCGCCAAATACATCGGCGCGCCGCGCATTATTGAAATCGCGATTGCAACGTTGCTGACGGATCGCGCGCTATTGCTGTTGGGTGTGCCGGGAACCGCGAAAAGCTGGGTCAGTGAACATCTGGCGGCGGCCATTTCGGGCGATTCGACGCTGATGATTCAAGGCACCGCCGGCACCGATGAGTCAGCGCTTCGCTATGGCTGGAATTACGCCGAACTCATCGCCAAAGGGCCGTCCGCTAAGGCTTTGGTGGAAAGCCCAATGCTGCGCGGTATGCGTCAAGGCGCCTTGGTGCGGGTGGAAGAATTAACGCGAATTAGCGCTGAAGTGCAAGATACCTTGATCACGCTATTGAGCGAAAAGACGCTGCCGGTGCCGGAGCTTTCGAGCATGATCCCAGCCGTACGCGGCTTTAATGTGATCGCGACCGCGAATAATCGCGATCGCGGCGTCAATGAGCTGTCCAGCGCGCTTTTGCGCCGCTTTAATACCGTGATCTTGCCAACGCCTGCGACGCTGGAGGAGGAGATTGCGATTGTTGAGCAGCGCGTCGCTGAGCAATCCATCGCGCTCAAATTGCCACCCGTTACCGGCGGCGTGGCGGCAGAAATTCGCCGCGTGGTGCAGGTGTTTCGTGAACTGCGCACCGGCGCGACCGCGGAGGGCAATAAGATCAAATCGCCCAGTGGCACGCTATCGACTGCGGAAGCGATTAGTGTGATGAATCATGGGCTTGCGCTCAGTGCGTACTACGGCGATGGCAGCCTGCGCGCCAGCGATGTTGCCGCTGGTTTGCTGGGCGCGGTGGTGAAAGATCCAGTCCAGGATCAGGCGGTGTTTGCCGAATATCTCAAAACTGTGGTGCGTGAGCGCGAAGGCTGGAAGGATTTGTATCGGGCCGTCAATGAGCTGCTTTAGACGTATTTAGCACCATGACGCGCGTTTTCGGCATTCGCCACCACGGGCCTGGCTCCGCGTTAAGTCTGCGCGCGGCCTTGCAGGACTACGCGCCCGACTGCGTGCTGATCGAGGGCCCGCCCGAGGCCGATGCCTTGCTCGCGCTGGTTGCGGATGCCGCTTATCAGCCGCCGTTGGCGCTTTTGTTATCGCGTAGCGACAAACCTAGCGAGGCGGTGTTTTATCCTTTTGCCGAGTTTTCGCCGGAGTGGGGCGCGATCCAATATGCCTTGCTGCATGCGGTGCCGGTGCGCTTTTGTGACTGGCCTGCAGCGGCGAGCTTGGCCTACGGTGCGGCGAACGCAAAATCAGAGGCAATGGATGCGGACCCGCTTGATACTGCAATTGATGCCGAGTCCGTCGCGAACGAAACTGGGTTGGCCGTCACCGAAGCGGAAGTACGCCTAGATCCCATCGCGCAACTAGCCAAAGCCGCTGGCGAATCCGACCCAGAAGCTTGGTGGGACAGCTTAATTGAGCAGCAGCCGAATGATTTGTCCGTTTTTGAGGCGATCAGCGAAGCGATGGCGGCCGGCCGTGCCGCGCATCCTAAAGTCGACGAACGCAACGCTTTGCGCGAAGCGTGGATGCGCCAAGTGGTGCGTGATGCGGTGAAATCTGGGGCATACAAAATCGCGGTGGTGTGCGGTGCTTTCCATGCGCCTGCGCTGACTGAGGCGGTTAGCGCGAAAGCCGATGCGCCGCTGTTAGCGGCCGTGAAAGCACTCGCTAAATCAATCAAATTAGACGTGGCTTGGGTGCCTTGGAGTCAATCACGTTTAAGCCTAGCCAGCGCGTATGGCGCGGGCATGCCAGCACCGGCTTGGTATGCCGATATTTTCCGCTCACGCGAACGCGCGCACGTGCGATTTTTGGCGCGTGCCGCCACTTGTTTGCGTAGCGCCGATCTGGATGCCTCCAGCGCTAGCGTGATTGAAGCGGTGCGCTTGAGCGAAACCTTGGCCGCGCTGCGAGGCCGCTGCTTGCCGGGTTTGGCCGAAGTGCGCGAGGCTGCGATTGCGGTGCTGGCGCGCGGCGATGCGCTGCGCTACAACTTGATCGCCAGCGCGTTGGAAATCGCAGAGCGCTTTGGCGGCGTCGCGGAAAACGCGCCGAGTTTGCCGTTACGGCGGGATTTTGAGGCGCGCTTAAAGTCTTTGCGGTTAAAACGCACCGAGGAAAGCAAGTTGCTGGATTTGGATTTGCGCGAAGCCAATGGTTTGGCGCGCAGTGTGTTTTTTTACCAGTGTCAGCTGCTCGGCTTGGCGTTTGCCAAGCCAGAAGACGATCAGGTCAGCTCAAGCGGTAGCTTTCACGAATATTGGCGGCTCAAATTTGTACCGGAAGATGAGCTAAAACTGATCGAGGCCAGTCAACTGGGTGCCAGCGTGCTGGAAGCAGCGACGCAAGCGGTGTTGAAAGACATCAGCAGCTGCGAACTGGCGGATCTGAGCGAAAAATTGCGCAGCGCGATTGACGCCGAACTTGCGCCCGCCGTGCCCGCGCTATTGCACGCCATTAGCGATTGTTCTTCTGGGAGTGATGCCATGCTGCTGCTGGCGGCCTTGCCCCCGTTGCTGAGCTTGCACCGCTTTGGTTCGGTTCGCGGCTTTGCCCCAGAACGCATTGCGCCGGTGATTGAAGTGATGTTGGCACGTGTCAGCGTCGGATTGACGCTATCCGCGCGCGGGATCAATTCGGAAAGTAGCGAAGCGCTAATCAAAAATTTGCAACGCTTGCGCCCAGGCGTCGAAGTCAGCCAGCGCGCCGATTGGCAATTGGCATTTGCGCAAGCAGTTATGGGCTTGAGCCAAGAATTGGTACACCCGATGCTGCGCGGATTTGCCGCGCGTTTTGCCTTCGAGCAGGCCGATGCTGACGCGGCAACGTTTGCACAAACTGCACGGCTAGCGCTTTCGCCGATTGTTATGCCGACTGATGCCAGCGACTGGATTTTGGGCGCACTTAAAGGCCCAGTCGTCATTTTGCAGCACGGCGAATTGCTCGGCGTGATTGACGGCTGGGTCAGCGGCCTGGTCGAAGAAGATTTCATCGCTTTACTGCCCGCCTTACGCCGGGCGTTTTCCGAATTTGATAGCAACGAACGCCGCGTGATTGCGCAGAAAGTCGCCAGCACGCAGGGTGCGACAGGCGCGAAAGCCCTGACTGCAGCTAGTGCATTCGATGCGGCGCGGGTAGAGCTGGTTTTGCCAACTATTTTGGAGTTGATCCTGTGACGAGCGGCCAGGTGACTAGCGACCCGGCGAGCAGCAACCGCCGCTGGCGCTTAATTCTAGGTGAGCCGGCCAAAGATGCTTGCGGCTCGGATTTATCCGTGCTGGATCGCGGCATGGACAAAGCGCTCAGCGAGCTGTACGAAGAAGGTCCACGTCGCGCCGGTTTGGGCGCCAGCAAAGTCAATATCGCGCGTTGGCTCGGCGA
>JANNYA010000238.1:0-14168 GCA_031409855.1 Rhodanobacteraceae bacterium
AATGGCACCCGTCGGCATCAAAATTCGCCTAATCTCAAAAAAGACTCTCCTCAATCGCCATCAAACTAGCGGCACCGGCGCGCGCTGCTTGCAAGTGATACGCGGTTTCCGGCAATAGGCGTTGGAAGTAAAAGCGTGCCGTGTGTAGTTTGCCGACATAGAACGCATCGCCAGAATCGGCTTTGTCCAGCGCAATGCGGGCCATGCGCGCCCAGAGATAGCCATAAACCAAGTGCCCGACGATGCGCAAATAATGGTTTGCAGCCGCACCGACCTCGTCTGGCGCACGCGCGGCCTTGGTGGCAATTTCTAGGCTGAGCTGAGTTAGGTTTTTACCCAGCTCAATCAGTGGCGCGATGAATTCATCCATACCGGAATGCCCGGCTTGCGCGCTTGCAAACTCGGCAATCAGCGCGCCAAATTTCTGCAGCCGTTTACCGCCGTCACCCAACACCTTACGCGCCAGCAAATCCAGCGCTTGGATGCCATTCGTGCCTTCATAAATCATATTGATGCGGGCATCGCGCACGTATTGGCTCATGCCCCATTCTTCGATGTAGCCGTGGCCGCCAAAAACTTGCAGCGCTAGGTTGTTGGTTTCAAACGTGTTATCGGTGATGAATGCTTTGACCACCGGGGTTAGCAGGGTCACCAGCTCCCCGGCTTCCATACGTGTGGCAGCATCTGGGTGCGATAACTCACGGTCAATCAGTTGCGCAATCCAAGTGGTAAAGGCGCGCCCGCCTTCGGTGTAGGCTTTTGCGGTTAACAGCATACGCCGTACGTCGGGATGCACAATAATCGGGTCAGCAGATTTTTCCGGTTGCTTTGCACCCGTTGCAGCGCGGCTTTGCAGGCGATTGCGCGCATACGCAACCGCATTTTGATATGCCGCTTCCGCGAGCCCCAAAGACTGCATGCCCACACCTAAGCGCGCCGAGTTCATCATCACAAACATCGCGTTTAAGCCTTTGTTGGCCTCGCCGATGAGCCACGCATGGGCGTTGTCCAAATTCATCACGCAGGTCGCGTTGCCGTGAATGCCCATTTTGTGTTCGATCGAACCCGCGTGGATGCCGTTGCGCGCACCTAGGCTGCCGTCGCTGTTCGGTACGAACTTTGGCACCAGGAAGAGTGAAATTCCCTTCGTGCCTTTGGGCGCATCGGGCAGCCGGGCAAGCACTAGATGCAGAATATTTTCGGCCAGCTCATGTTCGCCCGCAGAAATGAAAATCTTGGAGCCGCTCAGTTGATAGCTGCCATCGTCCTGCGGCTCTGCCCGACTACGCAGCAAGCCTAAATCGGTACCGCAGTGGGGTTCAGTCAAACACATCGTGCCGGTCCATTCACCGGAGACAATCTTTGGCAAATACAGCGCCTTTTGCTCGGCACTGCCGTGCGCTTTTATACATGCGTAGGCGCTGTGGGATAAGCCCGCATACATCAACCACGCCTGATTCGCCGAATTGAACATCTCGTAGGCCGCGTTGTTCATCACAATCGGTAGACCTTGACCGCCAAATTCTGGATCGCAGGCCAGCGATGGCCAACCCGAATCAACATAAAGCTGATAAGCCGCTTTGAAACCCGTCGGTGCGGTTACGACACCGTTGCCATGATAGGTGCAGCCCTCACGATCACCGATGGCGTTGAGCGGGTGAATGACCGTCGTGGCAAAACGCGCGGCCTCTTCTAATATGGCGTTGATCGTCTCGCTGTCCAGCGCGGCATGTGCAGGAAGTGACTTAAGTTCTAACTCTGCCTGCAACAATTCAAACAGTACAAAACGCATATCACGCAACGGGGCGGTATAGCTAGGCATGGGATAACTCCAACAAAAAGAAAAGACGGTGTGCGTAAACACGGGAGAATGACGCACCATACGCAGGCGTATGTTAAATTTGGAGTATGCCGCAGTTCGCTGAACCTGAGGTCAGGGAACAGTGAAGTGGGTGCCATTCAAACTGACGGGGAATCTCGGTAATTTTCGCTGATTCGAGTTTAATAAGGCGGCGCTCTGAGTTCGTCATTCCCGCGTGCTTTTGGCGGGAATCCAGGGAGCTTGTTTTGACGTTGCACGATTGCAATGAGCTGTACTTTGCGCGAGTGCAGGATGGATACCGACTAAAACAGTCGGGGATGACGATCCGTCAGTTTGAATGGCACCCCAGTGAAGTAGTCCTTAAGCCGCAAGCAAAACCAAATATTCCGGGCGTTTTTTTGCCATGCCGGGAAAACTGCGCAGCAAGCGCGCGAATTCGTCGTCACTAATGCCGTAAAGCTTCGCGACCAATCGATCATTTTGTGCGCGCAGCATATCGGCGGCTTTGGCGGTTTGCGGCAGGTCTTTTTTATTGACGTCAAATAGCGGTGCCAGTTCGGCGAAATCATCCCAACTGGCGGCTAAGCTTAGGAGCAATGCATTCTTTGCTAATTGTGCGTAATCGGCGTTGCTATAAATTTCCGCATCCTCCGGTTGCGGCATCGGCAGGCGATATAAATAAGTTTTATTAGCGTGAATTTGAATCATAAAACGCGCCAACCAATCCACAGGAATGCTGTTAAACCATGCCATTGAAAATAACAGCCGCAGTGAAGAAACGACCTTGATCGCAATATCGGAATTTTCCATTCGCACATAATATTTTGGAATGCCAATATTTATGGTGTTGCCTACGCCAACATTTTTAGGAACCAGGCTAAATATAAGAGTACGTTCGTTCGTATCACTAGCAATATCGCGAAACCCTAAACGAATAAATTCGTGGTCGTAACGAATAGCGGGCACATATTTCGATACTTTAGACTTTGGTACGTCTAGGTCTTGCGCCATACGAAATAGCTCTTTGCTTTGCAGGCGTTCTTCGAGCCCAGTTCTATCTAGCCAATATTGTGGTGTTTCCAACGAATGACTAAATTGCCAAATCATTTTTCCCTCAAATAAAGGCAATAAATTAGAATTGGCTGACTCAACAAACAAGTCTTTGTCGTTGGTCATATCCAATTCGCGTCGAAAATCTAACCATTTCTGCGAAAGTGCTGGAAACTGCCTATAGCATTTTTCCAAAATTGGCAAATCCATGCCATCACGCAGCTCCATCATCGCCCAATGTACAGGCGACAGTGCTTTCAGCGTTTTCAGCGGATACGGGATACGGCGATCCGATTTGTGCAATTCAGCAGGGTCAGTCAAGTAAAAAGCCGTATCAATGCTGAGTGCATCAACACTTTGCGGTGTGCCGTGAGCGATTTGCATAAGGGCGAATTTATAGCGTGAATCAACGGCTGGAAATAATGCGTTGCGGTTCTCGAAACTGTAAAAAAACTGTAGCTGATGCTGGGAAAATATATGCTCGCGCAACGCTTTTGAGCCTTCTTCAAACATCAACGCACTTGGTAATACGTAGTTTAAGCTGCCGTTGCTGCCCACTAACCCCAAGTTGCGCTCCACAAAAAAACGAAACAAGTTACCATCACCCGAGCCTTTATTCAGCGGGAAGGCGGCTTTGAAATAGTTATTGGCAATTTCCATGCTGCGTTCGGCGGTTTTATAGGCCGCAGCAATATGCGCACTGCCGAGCAAGCGTGTTTGCACGGCAGATTTCTCGGTGTTTTTTAAACTTCGGTAATTGCTGTGATATTGGGGGAAAAAATCGGTATCGCTGAACTTGGTTTTATCCCAAGGTGGGTTACCGATAACGATGTCAAAGCCATTCCTGCCGCCGGCAAAGGCTTCTGGGAACGCCACTTCAAAGTGAAAGAAATGGTATTTCTTCGCGCATGCTTCGATTTGCCGCAATGCCGCGCTGCGCACAGAACTGTCGCTAAAAAGCTGCTTAATTAAATCCGGCGTCTTATCCAGTGCTTCACAGCCGATACTATTGCCCTCAGCCAGCAATATTCGCCGCGTACAGATAAAACTCAAAGCGCGTGACAGTAAGTTTAGCCTTGGCGTTATGTCCTTCCACAGCGCTTTAGACTGCGCAATTTCCTCTGGCGTGGTGTCGCGCATTGCATCTAAGTCTTGCATCACGCGCCCAAGCTCTTCAAAGCGCGCGCCTAAATCTTCGCTAAACAGATCACGTTGTTGCGCGTCACGGGCGTTATAGGCGATCAAGTCGGCTTTGCTAGCACCCATCAACGCGTTACCGTGTTGGATGTGATGCTCGATAAACGACAGCGGCGTGCCAAAAATAAAACTGTCCATCCATAGTGATAGCCGCGCCAATTCCACCGCGAAGGGATTTAAGTCCACGCCGAAAATACAGCGCTTGAGTAGCGCGCGCTTCAATATCTGCGCGTCGTCTGGCTGGTAATCCAAATTTAGCGCCTGCAGCTGCGCAGAAATTTTTTCACTTTCATCGCTGACCAAAAATTGCAAATCTGCATCTGTTTCCAATTGTGCCAGCGCTAGGTCGGTTAAGTAGCCAAGTGCTTCAACTAAGAAGTGGCCGCTGCCGCAGGCATTGTCCAGAATTTTTAGCGACATAATCGCTTTACCGACCGCTGGCTGCGCACCTGATTCGAGCGCACGGTCAATCGCCTTGCTGACTAATGGTTGCGATAGCGAAGACGGCGTGTAATAGCTTGCGGATGCTTTGCGCGAGTTATTAGCATTTTTCAGATAAAAGTCACCTTTTTTTAAGCTGACTTCTTTCCAAGCGCGAAATCCTTTTTCTTTACGAATATTGGCCGAATCGTAGCCATCAAAGTACGCTTCAACTGTTTTACCTTTGGTGCTGGCGCTTTCGTATTCTAAATAAACGGCGGATTCTGTTGCACGTTCAAAGCGAAACTCTAGTAAGCCTTCATAAATTCGACCCAAGTGCGTCACGCTAATGCTTTTGAAATCACGCCGGGTGTCAAATAAAGTGTCGCCGCGATGTGACTTATAGCGCAGCTTCTCTAAAATTTGCTGCAGCGTAGCGTTATCAAATATTTTTGGAGTTAATAGCAACGGTGCTCGCTCGTGGTCAAACAAACCACCATTAAATAGTGGGATATCAATATCGCCCGCACCGCAGTCTAGTATATCAAATAAATGCTTCAATGCGAAAATACCATCATGTAAATGCTTGCGAGTAGCAGTTTCGTCGCGCAGAGACTGAAAAATATGGTTTAGGCTATGGCGCGGATAAAATGGATGCTTTTTTAACAACACGGCATTTTTATCTTCAAAATAAACTATAAAAAGCAGCCGAAATAGTAAAACAACACTATTTTCGTAGACCTGCGCTAAGCTTGCTTTGGGATTTGCCTTGTGAATCGCTCGGCCCATCGTTTCGAATAATGAATCTTCCCCGGAATAGCCATAAATGACCGCTTTTAGGTTTTCCTCGACCGCTAATGCAAACTCATCGGATGCTTGAATAGCGCGACGAATCGGAGTCGTTTGAGTTTCAAGCTCGTTGACATAGCTGTCTTTACCAAAGAAGAAAGCAAAAAGTGCCAAACCGCTCGCTTTTAACGTTGCATCTGGCTCTTTAAGTAACTGGGCTAAATCAAACTCCACATATGTTTTTTTGGCGCTAATTTTGTCGGTGTCGACCATGCGCCAAATCCGGCCATTGGTCAAAAAACCATAGCGCACACGTAAAGTGCTTAAATAGTCCTGCAGCTGGTGGTGCGGATTATCTTTGCGATCCGCTTTCCCAGTATCGAGCGATTGTGTCCACGCCTTGGCTTCGCAAATCGCCGAAACATCTCTCGGATCAGGCTGTGCTTGAAACGCGCCTTTTTTTGCAGCGTCGTTTAGCAAACACCAATCTGGGATTGCTAATTTGCCCTGCACTGTAATGCTCTGCTTGGGCACGCGCGTCCAACCCAGTTGCGTCAGTAGCGGCGCAATAAGATTGTCTTCAAGCTGGGCTTCGTTGCTACGCGCTAAATCTTCGGCGTCAAAATTAGCCTGAAACCACGTTGGTAAATCATATGGAATTGGTGCTAAAGCTAATTCCACTGCTTTTTGTTCGACATAACGATCATCCAGCAAGGTGTTGCTTAGCCAGGGCATTTTTTCAAGAGCAGGTGTCATTGGGCGAGCAAGTGCAGTTTGGAATGGGCAGTTTGCACTGATTTACACGAAATTGCTTAGCCGCCAACTAAGCCAAAAAACCCCGCACAAACTCCGAATTTGGCGCCTGTTGAATCTGCCCCGGCGTATCAAACTGCTCGATTTTGCCGTTGTGCAAAATAGCGACCTGATCCGCGAGTGCGAAGGCTTCTTCCTGGTCGTGGGTGACGAAAATCGTAGTGATGCCCAAACGTTCATGGATGGCGCGTAATGCCAAACGTAGCTCACGCCGTACTTTTGCATCGAGTGCACCGAAGGGTTCGTCCAGCAGCAGGATTTTTGGCTCACGCGCTAGCGCGCGGGCCAAGGCAACACGTTGCCGCTGGCCGCCGCTGAGTTGATTGGGATAGCGTGTGCCCAGATCTGCCAGCTGCACCAGCGCCAGCAACTCAGTCACGCGTAGTTCGATGGTTTTGGCTGACGGCCTTAGTTTGCGCGGCAGCATCGCTAGACCAAAGGCGATATTTTTAGCCACGGTCATATGGCGAAATAACGCGTAGTTTTGAAACACAAAACCAATACCGCGATCTTGCACGGGTTTATTGCTCACATCGATATCGGAGAAATAAACGCGCCCCGCATCGGCGTACTCCAAGCCCGCAATCACCCGTAGCAACGTGGTTTTGCCCGAGCCCGAAGGCCCAAGCAGCGCGACGAAATCGCGGTCCTTGATCTTTAAGGAAACCGCATCGAGTGCGGCGTGCGCTTGAAAGGCCTTGCTGATTTCGCGAACTTCAATACTCATGAGTTATTTTGCGCTTTAAGTTCGTTGCCGTGGCGCCATTCCAGCAAGGATTTGAACACCAAAGTGATCAGGGCGAGCCCGGCCAAAAGGGACGCGACCGCAAACGCCGCGACGAAGTTGTAATCGTTGTACAACACTTCTACGTGCAGCGGCATGGTGTTGGTTTCGCCGCGAATATGGCCGGAAACCACCGACACTGCGCCAAATTCGCCCATCGCGCGCGCCAGCGAAAGCAGTACGCCATACAGCAGCGCCCAGCGTATATCCGGCAGCGTGACGTGCCAAAACGTTTGCCAGCCGCTGGCGCCTAAAGACAGCGCCGCTTCTTCCGCCGCACGCCCCTGCGCGTTCATCAGCGGAATAATTTGCCGGGCCACGAAGGGCAGGGTGACAAAAATTGTCGCCAGCACAATGCCCGGCACCGCGAATATGATTTCAATATCGTGCGCCTGCAGCCACGCACCGAACCAGCCGTGTGCGCCAAAAAGCAGGACGAACACCAAGCCAGAAACGACCGGCGAAACCGAAAAAGGGATTTCAATGAAGGCAATCAACCAATCTTTGCCGCGAAAATCATGTTTGGTGATTAGCCAAGCCGCGCACACACCAAAAACCATATTGACCGGCACCGCGATCGCTGCGACTAGCAGGGTCAGATAGATCGCCGCTTTCGCATCAGAATCGGTAATTGCCAAGTAATATGCTGACCAACCTTCCTGAGCCGCTTCATAGATCACCACGATCAAAGGCAGCAACACCACGACGAACACAAAGGCCAGCGCGATTAGCACCAGCGTCGCGTTTAACGCGATTTTTGCTTTGGAGCGCACTCGCTGCGTACTCATTCCCCCCGCCTTCGCCGAGCGCGGCCCTGAATTAGGTTCAGCACAATTAAAATGGCAAATGAAATCAGCAGCATCACCACCGCAATCGCGGAGGCACCTGGGTAATCGTACTGTTCCAAACTGGTAATAATGAGTAAGGGCGCGATTTCCGAAATTTTTGGCATATTGCCCGCAATAAAAATCACTGAGCCATATTCACCTACGCAGCGCGCCAGCGCCAAGGCAAAACCGGTCAGCAGCGCGGGCAGTATCGCCGGAAAAATGACGTAGGCAAATATTTGCCAGCGGTTCGCGCCCAACGTTGCCGCCGCTTCTTCAACGCTGCGATCTAAATCTGCCAAAACCGGCTCAATACTGCGCACAATGAAAGGTAGGCCGATAAATATCAGTGCAACGACGATCCCCGCCGGCTGGTAAGCAATCTTTACCCCCAAAGGTTCCAAGTGCGCGCCGATCCAGCCGGTATTGGCATACAGCGCGGTCAATGCGATGCCAGCGACTGCGGTAGGCAGGGCAAAAGGTAGGTCAATCGCGGCGGACAGTAGTCGGCGGCCGGGGAATTTGACGCGCACGAGCACCCAGGCAATGATCAAGCCAAAGACCGCATTGATCGCCGTCGCAATCAATGCCGACATAAAGGTAACGCGATATGCCGCCATCGCGCGCGGTGAAAAACCCACCGCAACAAAATGCTCCCAACCGCTGCCAGCACTGCGTATCACCACAGCACAGAGCGGAATCACCACGATCAAGGCCAGCCAAAATAGGGTAATTCCCATGGTCAGGCCGAAACCAGGTAGCGCCGAACGCCGCCTGCGCTGCGCGTGCGCTAACAAGTTAAAACTCATGCTAAGTCCATCTTGAAATCACCATTGCACACCTTTCACCGATTATTCCGCTAGATCAGAAGTCGAACTGTACTCTGGCGGCGAATGCATCGCCTTTTGCAGTCGTGCCGTTGAGTGCAACCGGGGCGAGTACAAGCGGCGAATTGCTGCCCTGAAAGCGAATGTAGTTGAAAATTAGCTTGGTATTCGGATTCAGATACCAATTCGCCGCCGCAGTCCAGTTTTGCGCTTTGCGCTTCAATGGTGAAAGTCCAACGTCGGTCAAATCTAGCGTGTCATAGCGCAGTGCGAACTCTAATGCGCCCCATTTGTCTAGTTCGGGCTCAAAATTGTTGAACGGACGGATCCGGTCCACAGCGCCGTTTCTAACCGAACGCGTTTCGCCAGTGGCAAACCAACTAGCGAAAATATAGCCGCCGTCAAAATCCAAAGAGGAATTTGCGCCAAAGCGATCTACGCTCAGCCCGCCATATTCGCTTTGCACGGAAAACGCACCGCGAATCCATAGCGCTTCTGCGCCAAAGTAGCCAGCCGAGCGCGTGCCGGTTTCCGCGGCATTTAACGGCGCGGTGCCAGCAATCGCCACCGACAGCAAGCGGCCATCGTCCACCCGGATATTTGGACGGTCTGCCAGCGTAATGCTATTGCTGGCAAAATCGGTCGCGTAATAGCCGGAAATACCCAGGTGCAAGGTATCGCCTGGATTCAAAATCGGATCCCACGTGAGGCGGCCATTGAAACCATAGCCTTCATCTGGCGTGGTGGCATTGCGCGCAACCGCTTCGCCGACGCCAAAAATGCCAAACGCAGCGTTTATCTGGTCTGTTTGATTCTTATAGGCCGCACTCAAGCCTACCCGACGCTCAGCGCCGACCGCGCCAAAGGCGGTATTAGCCATACCGCGCTCTAAAAAGGTGTTGAAGCCGTCAAAAGAATTCGCTTCCAAGCCAAAAGGCGCTTTTTGTTGCCCAAGCGTGGTGCTCCAAAGCGGTGTGAACGCGTAAGTCACATAAAGATCGAGCAAATTAGCGGTGTTTTTCACGTATTCCGCTTCCGCGCGCCATTTGAAGTCTCGATACGCAGTGCCATCAAAGCCAAGCCGTGCGCGCCGCACATCGGTGCCGTTGTTGTAGTCGTAGCCACCCGCGCGCTCGTTGTAAAACGCCACGTCGGCCTGCAAGGTACCGCGCGGCTTAAAGGTGAAATTGTCGTTGACATCCGCGTAGGTTGGCACCGGGCCCGGCTGCGCCGCTTTGGCGGAGCGTAGCTCTACCCGTTCAACGCGTGACGTGGTTTGCTCCGCTTGTGACTCTAATTCGGCATTGCGCGCTTCCAGGGTTTTAATGCGCGCTTCCAATTCGTTTAAGCGCGCCAGTATGGCGTTTTCGACGCTAGCATCGGTGCTTGGCGCATTTTCTTGGGCCGAAGCTTGAGTTAGAGGTGCAACTAAAATAGCCAAGGCGGACGCGATGGCGCGGGTATGGGTTTTCATTGGGTATTCCGCTTTAGGTTTTTTTTAGAAAGCTAATTCGATTAACGAGTCGTCATTCCCGCGCAAGCGGGAATCCAGGGCCGATGCACCAAACTTAAGTAAACGCGAAAGTTCGCGGAGGCTGGATTCCCGCCTACGCGGGAATGACGAACCTAGGTGCGCTAGCGCCGCTGCGCATCTTCCCAAACCGTATCGAACAGGCCGCCATCATTGAAGAATTTGCCCTGCGCCTTGTTCCAGCCCGCAAAATCCTTATCAATAGTCAGTAAGGTGATATCGCTGAATTGCTCGGCGTATTTTGTTACTGCCGCTGCATCGCGCGTGCGGTAGAAATTGCGCCCGATAATCTCTTGCGCTTGGGGCGTATACAAAAACTTTAGATAGTCTTCCGCCAATTTGCGCGTGCCTTTTTTATCAACGTTTTTATCGACCACGGCCACCGGCGGTTCGGCAAGAATAGATAGCGTCGGCGTAATAATCTCGAACTTACCGGGTGACAATTTACGCGTGACCAATAACGCCTCGTTTTCCCAAGCGATCAATACATCGCCCTGACCGCGCTGCACGAACGTGGAAGTTGCCCCGCGCGCGCCGCTGTCTAAAATCGGCACATTGCGAAAAATTTGCGTCAAAAATTCCTTCGCTTTCGCCTCCGATCCATAGGCTTTTAGCGCGTAGCCCCAGGCGGCCAAAAAATTCCAGCGCGCTCCGCCGCTGGTTTTTGGATTCGGCGTAATCACGGATACGCCGGGTTTGACCAAGTCGTCCCAGTCCAATATTTTCTTTGGGTTGCCGCTTCGAACCAGTAAAACAATGGTGGAATAGTACGGGGTGCTGTTATGCGGCAGGCGCTTTTGCCAATCGGCGGCGATCAGGCCATTGGTGGCGATCACATCGATGTCATAGCCCAGCGCCAAGGTGACGACATCGGCGCTAAGCCCATCAATGACCGCGCGCGCTTGTTTGCCAGACCCGCCATGACTTTGGCGAATCACGACGCCGGACACACCCGCTGCGGCTTGTGCGGTAGCAAAGCTTTTATTGAGCTGATCGTAAAGTTCCCGGGTCGGATCGTAGGATACGTTCAATAAAGGCGTTGCGGCGATGGCCTGCTGGGCCGGGCCTATGCTCAACGCGAGCGCCAGCATGGCCACTGACAATATGCGCATAAAATTTCCTTCTTAAAGTGACGTTGAGCCTACCGGATAGCAAATTTAATGGGCAAATAACCATTCACTATGTACTTATTAAAACTGGACTCAACAAGCCAATTGATTAGCGTTAATCCCTAGTAACACCAAATCGTCATTCCCGCGAACGCGGGAATCCAGGGTGAATACGACGGTGCTTGATTGTGGCGAAGATTGAACAGCCTGCTGTTTGGTATCGGTAAGCTTCGCGTTAAGAAATTTCTGTCGTCACCGCCTCTGGATCCCCGCGTTCGCGAGGATGACGAACCATTTACTTCAATAGCGCTAATCAGGGCCAGCCAATGCCCCCGGTAAGATCAACATCGCATCGCCATAGGAATAAAAGCGATACTTTTGCGCAATTGCATGTTGATAGGCGCGCAATACCAACTCGTGCCCAGCAAGCGCGCTTACCAGCACCAATAGTGTCGACTGTGGCAAGTGAAAATTGGTCAGCAAGGCGTCGACGTTGTGAAATTGATAGCCCGGGCGGATAAAAATCTGCGTATCGAGCTGGATATCGCCATTCGGCACTTCTTGAGTCGGCACGCTTTCCAGCGCCCGCAGGCTCGTCGTACCAATCGCGATGCGTTTTGTGCCGCCAGTTTTTGCCGAATTTAACGCCTGAATGACGGATGCGGGCACCTCAATGCGCTCGCTGTGCATTTCGTGCTCACTTAAATCTTCGACGCGCACCGGCGCAAAGGTGCCCGCGCCGACATGCAGCGTTAGCTCGTGGCGTTGCGCGCCTTGCGCATCGAGCGCATTGAATAAGCTTTCATCAAAGTGCAGCCCGGCCGTGGGTGCGGCGACCGAGCCATCAGTTTTCGCGTAAACCGTTTGGTAGCGTTCGCGATCAAACGGTGTGTCGTCGCGATTTAAGTAAGGTGGTAGCGGCATGTGGCCTAGTTTCGCGATCACTTCCGCCCACAGAACCGGCCCCATCAGCTTCAAAACCCAAAACAGGCCACGACGTTCACTGACAACCACGCGCGTGCCGTCTTCCAGCAAGATTTCCTGGTTCGGCCTGGGCTTTTTGCTGACCCCCATTTGCGCCAAAATCGTACGCGTATCAAGCACGCGCTCGATTAATATTTCAATGGCACCGCCACTGAGTTTTTTGCCAAACAATCTAGCCGCCATGACGCGGGTGTTGTTGAACACCATCACATCGCCCGGCTGCACGAAATTGGGCAGTTCGCGGATACAGCTGTCAGCAAAGCGATTATTGAGCGGGTCGACAACCAGCATGCGGCTGTCAGAGCGCCCACTCAGCGGCGTGCGCGCGATCAACTCATTGGGTAGGTCAAAGTTATAGCTACTCAGTAAATTAAGCTCAGCTTGCATGTTTTCAGTCATTACTTAGGATCTTCGCGTTTGTTTTCCACGCTTGTAGCGAAAAATCGGTCGCGAGGCTAGTCGTCGGGGCACTCGAGCGGCGACACTTTGCGTATGAGTTCATTTGCTGAGTTGTTTGATGCTCTCGCAACTCAGCACTGGCGCAATGTTCAAATGCCTGCCTGATGACATACAAATCGGTGGCCTGCTTGTCCAGGCTGCACCGATTCAACCACGCTTGACGCCTTTTGAGTGCGTTTGAAATGCCGGGTTTTTGCGCCACAGGCGCAATCTATACCAGCCTGGGGCAGCGCCCCAGGTCGTCGGTCAAGAAAAGTCGAAGGGCTGAAAGCCCGCCCTATCGATGCGCTTTCGGGCGACATTAATCTTGATAGGTCGGGCTTTCAGCCCTCAATATTTTTTGTCTGAACTTTCCTCAGGCGCTGCCCCAGGCTGTATGGGGCGCGCCGATGGCGCTTTAGGTTTCATATAACTGCTTCGCCTGGTGACGGTAGCGCCAAGCATCGTGACGTCGCGCTACGGTCGGATTTGTCTGAGGGGTGCGTGTTAATGCAATACCTTCTAATGCAATACCTCCGCACTTGCCAGTCAACTTTGTGTCAACGGATTGCGCATACGAAGCCCAACAAAACGCGAGAAATCGCGATCTGCGCTCCACAATTCGCTGACGTTGTGCTCCAAACAGGTCGCTGCAATGCGTGCGTCATGAATCTGCCCACCACTGACCCCAGACAGCAACAAAGTTTGCGCAAAATAATTTAAGTGCTGATGCGTGGCGCCTAAAAATCGAAAATTCGGCGCATTTTCCCAACTACGCAAAATCGCAACCGCAGCCGCAGCATCAAGCGCGTCGTTACGCCACTTTTTGTTGCTGATCACCGCGCAGAATTCATGCGCACAAGGCCAAGGCACCGCCCAGGCGGTGCCAGAGTTCACAAGTTTCTCCAGTGCGGCAAGCGCGGGTGCATGTTGGATGAAGCTTGGCACATGTGCATAAATCAAAATATTGGTGTCAATGGCAATCATTTGGGCGTTAGTTGCTCAAGTTGTTCGCCACGCATCTGATCAATGAACGCGTTGAGATTACTCATGCCAGCGACAGGCTGCGCCATCGTGGTGATTACTGAAAAGCGAAAGGGTTTGTCGTTCGTCGGTTTAGCTTGCGTCAGTGCGTTTCGCAATCCTGTTGTAATGAGTGCTTTGAGCGTGGTTCCCTGCACATGCGCGTGGTGTTTGGCAGCTAGAAACAGATCTTCGGGCAGTTCAATCGTGGTTTTCATATGGGAATATGGGTTTGCATAACACGGGAAGCCATATTATCACTTGTAGCTCATCTCAGCCAACTTCGCCCCAATTTTGTCAGCTCTCATGTACCCCGCGCGAAAAGAAATCGAGCGCCCCGTTCTAATCACGGCGTCTTTTATTTGTTTACGCGGCTTGCACCATTAATTACCTAACCCTCAAAGCCATTCACGAACATGACATCACTTCCCGCTGCGACCGCATTGAGCGTCACGCTGTCGAAATTCACTTCGACCCCGGGTCCGTTTAGGCTCACGAGCCTGAGGCTGAGCGCTTGCCCGGCATTGGGGTGGCTGGCGCCAGTGGTGAAGGTA
>JANNYA010000239.1:0-38668 GCA_031409855.1 Rhodanobacteraceae bacterium
CGCGAGGCTGACCCACTTCAACAAATCGTCAACTGGCTTCCCATGATTCGGAATCGCTGTTCAGAAAACTGGCTTCCCATGACCCGGAATTGTGGCTTCCCATGACCCGGAACAGTGGCTTCTCATGGGTCGGAATATCCATCATGCTTTTCCTTTGCTGTTGGCAGCGCAAATTTGTCTCGACCCACCATCTATAATTCACATCTTCCCAATACAAGCACCCTGCCATTGCGGATCGGCGCGCAGGAAGAATGCCTCAAAAACAGGGGTTTGGGTTTCCGAGGGCACGATTGAATAGGGTTCTAAATTGCTGATGTATTTGCCAACGAAGCAATAGCCGCTTTTGACGCGGAAATTACTGAGTGGCTCGCCTATATATTGATCCTTTGGATGTACGACATACCAAAAGCTGACGCCATTCGACAGCGGGCCATTGCGGCCAATGAAAAATACTCTGCCATCCTGCGTAATTACCCGATCCAGCATGCCGTGAAAGGAATAGATTTTTTGATCCGCAACCGCCAAGGGTCGGGTGATGACTGCGTTGGTTTCATAGGTATCTTTGGCTTGGTATTCGGCGATGATTTGCTGCATGTAGATGTTTTCAGTGCCGGCTAACGGCGTTTGGCCTGGCGCTTGCGGCGGCGCGCTCGTTTCTGTATCTGGCTCGACGAAGTATTCTGGGTCTTTGGTGTTGGCAAGATTTTGCTCGTCAGCAGGATCGGTGGCTGGCTGGCATGCGCTGAGCAGAGATAAAGCCACCCACGTTGATGCTGGAATTAGACTTCTAAACTTTGAAAGTTGCGCCATTTGCCGAACCCGTTTCGCTTTAGTGTCGCTATCTTAGCCACCAGATGCGTCAATATAGGTCGTGTTGATCTTGCCCCACTTTTGCTGCGGCGTTATGCTGCTTGCCACACACCAGGGCAAAGCCATGACCGCAACCGGACGCAAAGAAGATCGAAAAAGCGCTGTGCGCTTACTATGTTTGCTGCAATTGGTGCCGCGTGCGCCGAGGAAGATATCGACTTTGGCGTTAATGCAGCAGCTGCGCAATTCGCACGGCTTCAAAGTGACGCAGCGCACCGTGCAGCGGGATTTAATGGCGCTGAAAGGCGAGTTCCCGCTGATCAGCGACGAGGCGAAAACCGCCGGTTGGAGTTTTATGCACGGGGCGGCGGAGCTGGCGTTTCCTAAACTTGATCCAGTGGCGGCATTGGCGTATCACTTGGCGGGTGAACATTTGCGCGGGGTATTTCCCGGGGTTTTATTGCACGAGTTGGAGCCACGCCTGCGGGCAGCACGCCAGATTGTCAGCGAAAGCCAGGGCCAGCCGATCTTGAAATGGGCCGAACGAATTGTCTCTTTGCCCGCTGGGCTGCAACTACTGCCGCCAACTATGCCGCCCGGCGTAGTGCAGGCGGTACACGCTGCGCTTTTGGAACGGCTGCAATTGCAGTTTGACTATCAAGGTTATGACGATGCCCAGCCCAAAGCCCTGAGCTGCCACCCGGTTGCCTTGGTGGTGCGTGGGCCGCTGTGTTACTTGATCGCGCGCATTCGCGATTACCCGGATGTGCGGCATTTGCTGCTGCACCGCATGCGCAATGTTGTCGTCAGCAACTTGGCCGCTATTGACCCAGAAGGCTTCGATTTAGCGGCGTATTTGGCGCAAAACCAATTGGATTGGCGCTTGGGTGCGGATGTGCGTGTGAGTTTTGAGGCCCGGCCTAGCTTGGCGCAGTTTTTGCGTGAAAGCCGCCTGAGCCTAGATCAAGTCGTCGCGCCCGCTGTGGGTGGCTGGCATGTGGTTACGGTGACGTTGGCGGATACTTATGAGTTGGAGCGTTGGCTTAATTCGCAGGGGAAGTTGTTGCGGCGGGTACGCAAAGAAGCTCCAATCAGGTAAACAAAACGGTGGCCAAACCGCGCTAGTATTGGGTTTCGGTTCGTGTATAGGCTGAATTCAACCTAGGCACGCCAATCTAATTTTACGGCGTGGATGGAAAGCCGTAGCCATCACGCAAGCAATTTCAAAATAGTCAGCTTTTTTGGGTGTGCCCTATGACAAATGTAGAAACAATAGAAGAGCAAATTGCGGAACTAGACAACGCGTCTTTTTCCAAGCTCCGCGATTGGTTTGTTGAATTCGATCAATCTAGGTGGGACAAACAAATTGAAGCTGATTCAAATGCCGGAAAGCTGGATTTTCTTATTAACGCGGCGTTAGTTGAGCATCAAGCCGGAAAAACGAGAGACCTTTGAAGCACAAGACGGCTTCCAGTTTCTGGATATGTTACGAAAAACTCTCGCCGGAAATTCGTAGGCTTGCAGACAAAAACTTCAAGCTTCTTAAGCTAGATCATTCCCATCCGTCTTTACAATTCAAGAAAGTCGGCAAGGTCTGGTCTGCCCGTGTTGGCGCACATTACCGGGCAGTTGCCGCGCCTATTGAAAGTGGTTTCCTTTGGCTTTGGATCGGGACGCATGCCGAATATGACAAGTTGCTTGCCTAACATTACGCTCAAGATTGTTGCTTTTCGGTTTGTGTGATGGTTCGTCAAAGACTGCACTTGTCTGCCGTTTCGCCTTGAGGCGAGTGATGTATGCCGTTTCGCCTTACGGCGAGTGATGTATGCCGTTTCGCCTTACGGCGAGACTTAGGCGACTTTGAGCACCAACTGCTTGCCGCAAGCGACGGCGTACTTGCGCAGCGTTGCCAACGACGGGGAGTGCTTTCCGGTGGACAAAGATCGCTCCAGACGGGCGATCGCCGGGGCATGTGTTCCCATGCGCTCCGCCACCTGAGCCTGCGAGAGACCCGCCTCATGGCGGGCTTTTAACAGGGCATCCAGAAGTTCGCCTTCTTCACGTTCGATGCGCTCGACCTCCGCCACGACAGCAGGGCGGTGCATCAGCGTCTTGACGATTTGCTCATGTGTTTTCACGTTTCACCTCTTTCATCCTGGAGCTAGCAAGACTTAGATCAGCTTGCGGAGTCTTTTGTGTTTTCTTTATGAAGCAATGGAGCATGAATATTCGCTTGCCAACGAGGGTGCAGTAGAAAACGCGTGCAATCCCGTCTGCACCTTTTAGGCGAAGCTCAAATAGGCCATGACCGAAGGCTTTTGTATGAGGTTCGCCAAGATTAGGGCCGAGCGCTGCCATGCGACGTGTCAGGACGATATAGCGCGCAGCTAAAGTGTCGGGCAGTGCCAGGATTTCTCCTTGCACTTCTTCACTGTAGTAATCGATCTGATAGTCATGTGGCACAGTAACAAATATGTTCACATCGTGCAAATTCGGCGTGTGCACCCTAAGGTGAACACTTGACAAGCAGCCAGAACGCCAGCGCAAAATGTAGTCGTACTTGCCGGACTGGTACCAAGGAACGCGACCTTATCTGACGCTTTTGCAGTTTAAGGTCACACCATGACCAAGCCAAAAAAGCCACGCAATCTATACACCTTTGGCAACACGCTAAAAGACGGCAAGCTTTACCTTTTCCAGCCAAACGAACTCGTGGTGATTCGCGGCTGGCCGGAAATGCGGGCGTGGCGGCGCACGCCGGTGCGCGGTGGTTGGACGAATGTGCGCCCGGAATTGCAGCTCATTCCGAACAACGGCACCTATCAAACCGCGCGGCACGAGAGCGACTGGCTCGCCAATGTTTGCCCGCATGATGTGCCCAGGCAAGCGCCGGATGCTGCTGATAGTTGGCTACATACAAGGGATTTGCCAGCGCTATTCCGGCAAGCGGCGCCCTTTTGCGCGTTCGAGTTAGAAGAAATCGGCGAGGCGCTGCTGCACAAAGATCTAGCGCGCATGTTTGAGTTTTTAGCGCCGTTTCCATGTTTGGTTTTGGCGGCGACTTTCCCATTTAAGCAACGCCAATGGCATTTAGCCGCATTCTGCGCGCGTGTTCCGGGTGGACTGACGCTACTTCGAAGTAACCCGGCATTGGCCTTTTGCTTGGCGTCTAACGGCTGCTTTCGTGCGCCCTTGCCAACGCAACCCATGCGGGATGCGCGACGTTGGATTTTGAAAAAACGCCGCGTGATTTCGGCTTGGTTGGGCTTTCCTGACTGTGAAAACAGCGTCGCGATTCTGGCAAAAATTCCTGGGGATGCATGTGATGTCGCGCTGCTTAAAAGGCTGCGCAACGTATTGCACGATGATCATGCAATTAAAAAAGTGCTGACCCATGCGAAGGCCATTAGCGCGCTGACGCTGGCGCTGTGTACGCAACCATTGCTGAAGCCAATGCTGGCAGCGTCTGCCTTGGCCCAATTTTGTCAGCTGGATTGGGCGCGACAGCGCGAAGTGTTCGAGCTGATTCGCGTGGCCGCGCGCCTGCGTTGTTTGCAAGGCGCGCTCATGCCTGGGAACTGGCTTCATTTCCGCAGCCTTAGCGCACTGACACGCGAACGCGAAGAAATCCTCGCCATCGCCGATGCGCTCGGCGTCAGCATTGTTGCGTGCAATTTGGCTAGCAAAATGGAGCATTTTGCCGAAACCCGCTTTCCAGACTGGCTGGGAGAAATTACAAGCGCAGCACAACTGTTGCAAGAAGGCATGGAAATGCGCCACTGCGTTCGGGCGTATCAATTACAGTTGCAAACCGGATCGACGCGAATTTTTCGGGTGTTTGCGCCGGAACGCTGCACCGTGTTGGTCACGCAAGCCGGTCGATTTGAGATTGCTGGGCCAGACAATCTGAAAGTGCAGCCGGAAACCAGGGCCGCCGTACGTGCTGCATTGCGACCTATTTTGTCGCATGACTAAGTAATAATGCTTCAAACCTACTTCAAAGGACTATTTGTGCAGCTATCAGAAGCCCTGCAAACAGAGCTAGAAAGCCGTTTCCCAGAACTTTTCGCTGGCAAGGATTGGGAAGACTCACGTATGAGCGATGGCTGCTGTTTTGGTGATGGGTGGTTCCCATTATTCGAGGCGCTGTGCGTGCAAATTCAGGCTTGTGTCGAGCGGGGCGAGGTGCGCCAACCGATATTGAGTCAGGTCAAGGAAAAAATGGGCGGTTTGCGCATTTATTGGCGCGAGGCAGACGATGCGGTGCGCGAGTTGAGTAATGAGGCCTGTACACAATCCCTGCAAATCTGCGAGGTTTGCGGCGCGGCGGGTAGCTTGATGGCGGATGCAAAACGGCGTTTTGGGCATGTGCGGGTTCGGTGTATGGTGCATGCTGGAATTACAACCAACTAAAAAAGGAGCTAGACAAATGAAACAAGCCACACTGATCCGCAACCTAAAATTATTTAATGCCAAGGAACGCGATCATTTAATGCGCGCGGCCTATTTGGGTGTGGACGGACGCTATGCGGATACGACGCAATTTTTGTCGAAAAATTTTGATGACAAACTGAAAACTCACCTCAAAGGGTTAGACATAGACGAATCAAAGGCGATCTGCGTATTTGCTGGCATGGACTATCACCTGGATTGGTTGTTTGCTGCACTTTGGATGACAGCGAACCACCCTAATTGGCATGAAAAACCAGGCGACAAAATCTGCCTGCCGTTGGAAACCCATAAAAAATTGGATGGCATCAATAATTTGCACTCGGATTTTAGGCCCCTCACAGGAACGCAGGAAGATATCGATCTTTTGGTGGTTTACAGCGACGGCAAAAAACTTGCGATGCTATTTATTGAGGCAAAAGGTAGCGCTGCATTTAATCGGGTCCAGCTCGGGAGGAAATTGATTCGCCTTGATCGAATAATCGCGCACACAGATAGCGAATTGCAGATGCAGTGTCGACTGGTATTGGTGGCGCCCAAAAAACCGGCTTTCAAAGACATAGAAGGCAAAGAATATAAAAGCTGGATTAGTTTTGCCCAAGGACTTCCAGAAAAGCGCGCAAAGGAATTTGAAGTTATGAAAGCGGCGCTAAGCGAGATTAAGAGCAATATCGGTGACGAGATTCATTTTATGCCGCTTACCGAATATCCCGAAAAACTCTATAAGGTCGAGCGTCAGCGAGAAACTAAATCGAAAGAAGGGGCCTACACGCACTGCATATTGAAACTACGCAAACCCACGAAAGATGCTACCTAGGCTATCAAAATCCCGAATTCAATCCGGCCGTCAATGCCACAAACGGCTGTGGCTGGAGCTGCACCAATCGGATGCCTCAAGTTGGACCGCTGCGGCACAAGTGCGGCTGGACGAAGGCACGCAGTTTGGTGAACTGGCGCGAGATTTGCTGGGTGGCGGGGCGCTGATTGCGGCGGATCATTTTCATGTGAACGAGGCTTTGGCGGAAACGGCGGAGCTGCTGCAATTGCCGTATTTGCAGGCGCCAATGCTGTTTGAGGCGGCGTTTGCGCATGAAGGTGTGCGGGTGCGGGTGGATGGTTTTCAGCGGCATGCGGATCACGACACGCTGATCGAAGTGAAGTCCACCACGGCGGTTAAGGCGGAGCACCTTTGGGATTGCGCGATTCAAACCTGGGTGGCGCGTGGCAGCGGGCGTAATGTGCGCCGCGTGCTGCTGGGGCATATCGACAATCAATTTGTCTATCGAACGCTGGGCGATTACAACGGCCTGCTGAAATTAGTCGACATCACATCCGAGGTCGAGGCGTTACTGCCGGGCATTGCGGGCATTGTGGCGGAAATGCAGCAGGTGGCGTTGGCCGCGCAGCCGGAGATCAGCACCGGTGCACATTGCTTTAAACCCTATGGCTGCCCGTTTTATGCGCACTGCTGTGCGGCAGAGCCAGATGTTAGGCGCGTCGAGTTTCCGATTGAGCTATTGCCGCGCATAAGCGCCAGCCTGCTTGAGCGGCTGCGGCTGGCAGGATATGCAGATTTACGCGAGGTCCCAGATGCCGCGTTGGAGCGCGCCCTGCATTTGCGCGTCAGTTTGGCAACGCGCACTGGCACCGCGTTTGTGGATGCGCAGTTGACGCAGGTTCTGGCCGCGATTGACTACCCACGACATTATTTAGATTTTGAAACGATTCGCTTTGTCGTGCCACGTTGGCTAGGCACACGCGCATTTCAACAACTGCCGTTCCAATTTTCTTGCCACATCCAAACAGCAGACGGTGGCTTGCGACACGAGGCATTTTTGGATCTAAGCGGTGCAGCACCGATGTTGAAATTCGTTGAGCACCTTATCGCAATTGTAGGCAACAGCGGCCCAGTGCTGGTTTGGAACATCGGCTTTGAAGCCACGCGGGTGCGCGAATTGGCCGCGATGTTTCCGCAGCACGCGCAGGCGCTGCATTTGATTGTCAAACGCATGCTGGATTTGCTTCCGATTTATAGGGCGCACTACTACCACCGCGATATGCGCGGCTCGTGGTCGATCAAAGCGGTGCTGCCCACCATCGCGCCGGAACTTAGCTATGACAATCTTGTGCTAAGCGGTGGCGATGAGGTGCAAACAGTTTATCGGCAAGCAATTCGCGCGGAGACTTCCGAGCCTGAGCGCGAGGCGCTGCGTAACAACCTTTTGGATTATTGCGAGCGCGACACGCTGGCGATGGTGCGGCTGGGAAGTTGGCGGGGGAATTAGTCGGCACTAGCCCGATGTTGCAAAGCTAAGCTTACTCACGCCGCCGACCTGCCGCTGCACATGAACCTTGACGCTAATACGCTCGGTTAGCTCTTGCAGATGTGAAATCACGCCGATTTTTCGGCCTTGGGACTGTAAGTTATCGAGCGCGTCCATCGCGATGCTGAGCGACTCGGCGTCTAAGCTGCCAAAGCCTTCGTCAATGAAAAGCGATTCCACCTGCACCCGGTGTGAGGATAAGGATGCAAGGCCCAATGCCAGAGCTAATGAAAGTAAAAATGATTCGCCGCCGGACAGCGAGTGCACCGAGCGCATTTCGTCGCCCATGTCTTGATCGACGACCAATAGGCCCAGGCTATCTTTGATGCGCTCGACTCGATAGCGGCGCGTCAGAGTTTGCAGGTGCTGATTCGCGTAACTCAACAAAATATCCAGCGTCAGCTGTTGCGCGAAGTTGCGAAACTTTTTGCCATCGGCCGAGCCGATTAGCTCGCCCAGCTGCGCCCAGACGCGCGCTTCTAAAGTCTGCTTTTCGATCTGGCTGTGCAGTGCATCGAATTGGCGCGCACGCTCTGCATCAAGGGCAATTTCTAGCTTGAGCTGGGACAACGCCTCATTCAGCGCGCTGTATTCAAGATGCAACTGAACAAGGCTCTCCTGTAATACCTCGCGCGCTTCGAAGCCGATTTGCGCGGCAACGTGTGCACTGAGCGATTGGCTGCGCGCATCCAGCACGGCTTGCGCAGCCTGCACGGCGCGCGTCAATTCTTGCAGCGCCGCGCGTTCGTGCATCGCCCATTCCGCTGCGATTTTGAGCAGCACATCCAATGCAAGCGGCGATAGATTTTCTGCACCAGCGGCATTTTCCGAGTTGAACTTGAGCAGCCAGGCGTCAAGATTTAACTGCGCCACTTTTGCCGCGCTGCGCTCTAGGCCCAGCCGTATTTCCGCGTGCTTGACCGATTCATGCGTGCGTGCGACCTCGGCCTGCGCCGTTTGCAGCAACAATCCGGTTGCGGCCAATGCGGTCTTCGTTTGCAACATCGCAGCATTGAGCTTGGCTTCAACTTGCACTACCGATTGACCGTCAAATAAGGCAGCGCGCTGCTGGTGATAATTTTGCAGCGCCAAAGTCAACGCCGCATGCTTTTCGCGCCGGTTTGCGCAGTGAGTCGTCGCTTGCAGGCAAGACTTTTCGCAGGCGCTAATCGAAATCTCAAGCTGCGCAATGCGCATGTTGAGCGCCGTTACATCTGCAAGTTGTGCGGCCCAAGTATCGACATCGGCACGCTGCTGGCTGACGAAGCTATTGGGGTTTTGCCGCCACTCGGCGCGCCAAAGTGTTGATGCGAACGCCGCGCCCAGCTGGCTCTGTCTAGCCGCGAGTTGCTCAGTCAATTCGGCCAGCTCGCGCTGCACACGGTTTAAGTTTTGATTTGCCTCTGCGCGCTTGCGGTCTAGATCGGCAAACACCGCATTCGTGTTTGCCAGGTGGGTGTTGCTGGCATTGACCTGTACTTGGGCTAAGTCCTTGCGTTTGAGCGCGTCGCGATAGAGTGCTTCTAGATCGCGCACGCGCACCAGCTCAAGGCGAACAGTGTCTTGCTTTGCTGATAGGATTTGCACGCGCGCCGATTCTGGCAGGGCGTCAATTTCTTGGTGCAAAGGGTGACGTTGCCATTTGCCGTTGAGTACGCCGCGCTCGGCCTCAAGTTGACTCAAGCTAAGACGCAGCTGCGTGATCACTTGCTCGATATTTGTGCTGTTTGCTTGCGCTGTGGCGATGTCAAGATCGAGTTCGCGCAAGGCTTTTTGCTTCGCGCTTAAGTGCTCTTGCAGGCTTTTAAGCATTTCAAATGCGGGTGAATGCTCGGCATAAGGATGTGCAAGCGCGCCACAAACTGGGCACGGCTGCTCAGGCTGTAAAGCCGCGCGCATGGATTCGGCGTTTTTGCTGGCGGCCAAAGTCGCCAGCTGCAAGGATTGTTGCGCGGTTTGCACCGCACACTGCAACAGTGGCTGATCTTGCAAGTTCGCGCGCAACTGATCCGCATATTTACTTAAGCTTTCGCTGTATTGTTGCAATTGCTGACTTTGCTGTTGCTGTAAGCCGCTGAGATTGATTTGTTTTTCGCACAAGCTTAGGCTCATTTGGTGTTGCGTTTGACTAAGCTCAAGTGCCGCCTTTTCAGCCGCCAATTGCTCAACATCAAACGCGGCACAGTCCGCGCTGAGTTGAGTTAGCTGCGCCAAAGCCTGTTTCAAGGCCTGTTCGGCTTGCGTTTTAGTTTCGCTGACGCGGCTAAAATTTAGCTCGAATGCGGCGATTTCCTGAGTTAATGCTGAGATCCGCGTGG
Source organism: Rhodanobacteraceae bacterium (assembly GCA_031409855.1). Taxonomy (GTDB): domain Bacteria; phylum Pseudomonadota; class Gammaproteobacteria; order Xanthomonadales; family SZUA-5; genus JANNYA01. Next base: position 9,902 of record JANNYA010000239.1, read on the forward strand.
CTGCGTTCGATTGGCGATCAAGAATTTGCTGCGCTTCGGCAAATAGCACTTCCCAACGCTGCCAAGACTCTGCCAATGGCCGCAAAGCAACATTTAATTCCAGCCACTGTTGCGCCGCCGCCAATTGCGCTTGATTGCTCTGCCGGCTGGCGATGGCATCAGCTTGCTGGTCAAGCTCAAGCTGTAGCTGAGCCACTGCGCTCTGGTACTCGTGCAGCGCCGCCGCAACGAGCGGTGTCATGGTGTGGATGCGGGCATCCCAAGCCTTGGCTGCATCAATGTCGGTTTGCGCGCTACTCCGGGCTGCCTCAGCCAGGTTGCATTGCAGCTGCGCGTCAATTTGTTTAAGCGCAAGCGCTTCCAGCTGGGCCTGCGCCAGTACCAGCGCCGTTTGCGCAAGATCGTTGGCCCCTGCGGCATCGGCTTTGGCCTGATTCAGACGTGCCAACTCCGAACACAAAGGTCGCGCGGATTGCACCTGATCGACTAGTGCCAAATGCACAGCGCGCGCGGCTGCGGCATCTTTGGCCGCCAATGCTGCGGCTAAACTTTGGCGCGCGGCATTTATCTCATCGTTAAGTTGATCGCCAAGCTGGTACCAGCGCAAATGGTCTTCGATGCCCGATTTTTGCTGCGCTAAAGCATCCGCCTGATCTATTTGCATCTGCAGCTGCGCCGCTTTTTCTGCACGTAGCTCAGGCGCTTGCGGCGCTAGCGCTTGCCATTGTTCGTGCAGTTGTGCGAGTTTTTCCTTTTCCGTTTTCATACGTTCAAAGGCGAGGATCGAGATTTTCGCGTAGGACTCGGTGCCGGTCAGGGTTTGCAGTAACTCCGCGCGCGCGTCGTCTGTGGCTTTCAAAAACGCGGTGAAATCATTTTGCGCCAGCAGCACTGCACGCGTGAATTGGGTAAAACTTAATCCGACAAAAGACTCAATTAGCCGCAAAGTTTCGGTCTTGCGGTGATCCCCCAATGCCTGACCATCGCTGATGCGCATTAGGCTTATTTCAGTTTGCTGCAGTTTGCCACTTGCTTTGCCGTGCGCCCGCCGGACCGCCCAACGGGCGCGATAGCCAATGCCGTTGCTACCGATGAAATCAACTTCGGCATAACCGTCGCTGCAGCCGCGCCGCAAAATACTGCGCACATCGCCCGGGGTGATGGCGAAGTCTCCGACATCGTTGATCGAAGCGGTGCCGGTGACGCCGCTCAGCCGGGGCGTTTGTTCGTACAGGGCCAAGCACAGCGCGTCCAGCAGCGTGCTTTTGCCTGAGCCGGTCGCGCCGGTAATTGCGTACAGCCCAGCGCTGGCCAAGGGCTCGCTTTGGAAGTCGAGCACAAACTCACCCGCCAAGGAGGCTAGGTTTTTGCCCCGGATTGCTAAAATTTTCATGTGCCGACAGCGCTATCGGCGGCCGCCAATTCGTTAAACGCCGCCATGATCGCCTCCGGTGGGCTTACACCGTAGCGATGCTGATACAGACGTTCAAAAAACCCAGCCGGTGCCATCGTGTTGAGTTGATCAACCGCGACCCATGGCGCGGTTTGCTCGGCCGCGCTTTGTCGCGTGGCGGTTTCGATGCGCACCAGGCGCACTGGCTTTGCCAGCAGAGCCGCCTCGACTTGCGCGCGCAGTTCTGGCTCCGGCTGGTTAAGCAGTACCCGCACCAATAAATACGGCCATTGCGCCTCGGGTAACTCCGGCAGATTCAACGCTTGCAGCTCGGCCAATACTGCAGCCAACGGTGCGGCAATTTTTGGCACGCACAGCATCGCCACGCTTCTTGGAATGCGAATTTCGCGCGTAGCGACAAGCGTTTCACCTGCTAATTCAACCAGCACGACCTGATGCGGATAGTCGATCTCTGAGAACGACATCGGTAGCGGGCTGCCGCAATAGCGCCGGGTTGGATCACCGCCAATTTTTTGCGCCAGGTGCAAATGCCCCAAGGCCACATAGCTGATGCCGGGGGCGAAAATATTGACTGAAAGCGCCTCAGCACCGCCGATCACAATGCGCCGCTCTGAATCTTTGGAAACAGCACCGCCGCTAATATGGCAGTGTCCTAGCGCGATTATGGCTTGCCCGGGGCTGCGTTTACTGAGGGCGATCGCATAGGCTTGCGCGTAAAGTGCGGCAATACCGGCGGCATATTGATCCACTGCACCCTCGACTCTGGGCTCGACTCTGGGCTCGACTCTGGGCAAATCGCTGGGGCGCAAAAATGGCATCGCGATGCACCAGGCCGCGATCTGCCCGCAGCGATCTTTTAGTGGCACCACAATGCGGTCTAAATCCAAACCTTCACTGCCGCGACCGATTAGCCCAATCACTACCGCATCCAGTAGCGCCAAAAACGGCGCAGGCGCTTCCAATCTGGCTGGTGCATCGTGGTTGCCTGCGGTCATTACAATGTTCAGGCGTGGCAACTGCTTGCGGGCTTGGGTCAAAAATTGGTACAGCTGACTAAGGGAGGCTGCAGACGGGTTGCTGTTATCAAAAATATCACCCGCGATCAGCAACACGTCCACCTGCTCCGTGACCAAGGTTTCCAGCAACCAGGCCAGAAATTGTGAGTGCTCGAAACTGCGCTCGAACTGGCTCAAGCTTTGCCCTAAATGCCAGTCGGACGTGTGTAAAAGCTTCATTTGAAATTAAACCTCCGAGCGGTGTTTGCGCGTCGGATCGGGGTTGCGTAAATCATAAACATTGACGCCTGCTTCGACATCGCTGGCGGATTTGTAAAGCCAGTCTGGGTTGTCGATACAAAAGCGTATGTCGGCAGCGCCGCTACGCCAGCGCTCTAACACCGAGGCGCGCGAAAATTCATAATCTGCTGAAGGCAGCGCGCGCGACGCCGGGCGATACACCAGCTGCACCAAATCAATGCTTTGTGGCTCTGCGTGCTTTTTGAGTGCCATTACCGCCGGGTGGTTCTGCATATCGGCGGGCAGGTGTTTGACGACATTGTCGATGCTGTGTTTCAAGCTTTGCATTTGGGTCAGCATGCTGGAACCGTAGCGGGTGCGGCTGGAATACATAATATTTTTATGCCGCGCCATCGCGCTCAACATATCGGTCGGCATTTCGCCACGTGCGCTAAATAGATCTACCTGCAAGACCATGCGGTCTTTGTCTTGCCGGTGGTCCAGCACGTAATGCAGCGGCGTATTAGAAACAATACCGCCGTCCCAATATGGCACGCCATCAATCACCACGGGCGCAAAGGCCGGCGGCAGCGCGCCGCTAGCCATGATGTGTTCGGGCTTGATTTCGCACTGATGGTTATCAAAATACACCGAATTACCCGTAAGTACGTCCACCACACCCACGCTCAAACGCACCGGCTTTTGGTTGATTAGCTCAAAGTCGACCAATTCCAGCAGGGTTTTGCGCAAGGGTGCGGTGTCATAAACGCCCAGCGCGGTTGGGTAGCCAGGCGGCGCGATAAAATCAAAAATCGGCCGCATTTGGTAAAAACCATTTAGGCCATACAAAGATAGTCGCGAGCTAAACCAATTAAATGCGGTGCGCGCGGGCGGCGTGATTGGTTGCGGCAACAGCATGCCGCTGGACACGCGATGCCAAAACTCGCGCAAGCGTTGCACCCGGCGTTCGGGCACATTGCCGGCAATCAGCGCGGCATTGATCGCACCGATAGAGACACCGGCGATCCAGTCCGGCACGTAATCGCTGCTCGATAGTTCCTCATAAACCCCCGCTTGGTAAGCGCCCAGGGCACCACCGCCTTGCAAGACAAAGACGATGCTTTGCTTGTCTGGTCGCGTTTTAGCAGCGGGTTTTAGCTTCGAGGCAGGAGTTTGGGTGCGTGGCATGATTTCTTTTACGGCAAAGTATGGCGGCAAGTGTACGTCGCACCGCCTAGCTTAAACGCTTGCAGCGATACGTCCAAAGCCCGCATGATTCGCGCCATGCTCGATCAACTCCTTATTGGCGCGCGCCGCGCTGCGCGTAGCCTCATTTATGCTGACCGCAATGCCTTATTGGCAGCGCTGCAACAGGCATTAACGCAGTCTAGCGTGCCGATTTTGGCCGCGAATGCCGCTGATGTGGACGCTGCGCGCGTCAGCGGCATGAGCGCGCCAATGTTGGACCGTTTGGCGCTCGACGCTGAGCGCCTGCGCGCGATTATCGCCAGCATAGCCACTGTGATCGCACTTCCTGATCCGCTTGGGCGCGTGTTGGAGCAGTGGCAGCATCCACAAGGCATGCAAATCATCAAACGCAGCGTGCCGTTTGGCGTCATCGGCATCATTTATGAGTCGCGCCCGAACGTTACCGTGGACGCGGCGGTGCTGTGCTTGAAAGCCGGTAGTGCGGTGTTGCTGCGTGGCAGTGCCAGTGCCTTGCTGACTAATCGCTGCCTAGCCCAGGCGATGCGCGCAGGCTTGGCTGGTGTTGGCGCAGATCCTGATGCGATCAATTTGGTGGATTCTATTGACCGCGCCAGCGTGACTGAGATGCTAACTGCGCGCGGCAAAATTGATTTGTTGATTCCGCGCGGCGGTGCGGCATTGATCGCGCATGTGGTTGAAAACGCCCGGGTACCCGTGATCGAAACCGGCACCGGCGTTTGCCATATATATGTGCACCAAAGCGCTGATTCGGCTCAAGCGCTGGCGATGCTAATGAATGGCAAAACCCAGCGTCCAGGCGTTTGCAATGCGCTCGAAACTTTGTTGGTGGATGTGGCAATCGCAAAAGAATTTTTGCCGATGTGCGTGACTGCGTTGCAAACCGCAGGCGTTGAGGTACGCGGCTGCGCGCTCACACACGAACTTTGCAATGGCGTCAATGCAGCCACCGAGGCGGACTATGCCGCTGAATTTTTGGATCTAATCATCGCGGTTAAAGTCGTTGAAAATTTGGATGCTGCGCTGGCGCATATCGCGCAATTTAGTACCCAACACAGCGAAGTCATTTGCGCGCGTGATCAAGTGGCGATTCAGCGCTTTTGCGATGAAATTGACGCGGCGGCGGTTTATGCCAACGCCAGCTCGCGTTTTACCGATGGCTTTGAGTTTGGTTTTGGTGCCGAAATCGGCATTTCCACGCAGAAAATGCACGCACGTGGCCCCATGGGCTTGCACGAAATTGTGACTTACAAATACCTCATTAACGGTTCCGGGCAGGTGCGCTGATGCGCCGCGTGGTGTTGAAAGTCGGCTCGTCCAGTTTGACCGACATCGACGGGCTGATTGATCTTGCCAAGCTGGAAGAAATCGCCGCTGCCGTGCGCAGCGCGCAAGCAGCGGGCATCGAGATCGCGATCGTATCCAGCGGTGCAGTCGCGGCCGGCGCGGGTAAACTGTGTCGTGCACGGCCGCGAACTTTGCCGGAAAAGCAGGCCTTTGCGGCTGTGGGCCAAGCCGAACTCATGCGTCAATGGGCGGGCGTGTTCGCGCCGGTTCACGTTGCGCAATTTTTGCTGAGTAGCGATGACATCCATAGCCGCAAACGCTTTGTCAATGCGAAACAGGCGCTGGATGCCGCGTTTAAACTGGGCGTGCTGCCGATTCTCAATGAGAACGATACGGTTGCGACGGCCGAACTTAAGTTAGGCGACAACGATACCTTGAGCGCGTGGGTGGCGTATCTCGTGGACGCTGACACGCTGATGCTGTTGACTGACGTGGACGGTTTGTACTCGGCGAATCCAAAGCTAGATGCGGGTGCGGTCAAGTTGGCCGAGGTGCGCGATATAGCGCAAGTTATGCACCTAGCTGGTGATGCTGGCAGCGCACGCGGCACCGGCGGTATGCGCACCAAGCTCAAGGCCGCCCAAATCGCCTCGGATGCCGGAATCGAAACGATTATCTTGACCGGTGGCGGCGCCGCTGTGCAGGCCAGTTTGAGTGGCGCAGCGATTGGCACCCGAATTTTCGCCGCGCGTACGCGTGCAGCCAGCGATTTGGCGCCCCTCACGGTTACGCAACGAGGACGCCAAACCGCAAAACGCAGCTGGATTTTGCACCAGCCTACGCGCGGCGCGATATGCATCGACGTGGGCGCGAAAACCGCACTTTTGGCTGGGCGCAGCCTGTTGCCCAGCGGGATCGTGCATATTGAAGGCGACTTCAATGCCGGTGATGCCGTACAAATTCGTTGCGGCGATGAGTTGCTAGGCCAGGGATTAAGCAGTTACCGCGCACAAGACTTGCAACGCATTGCCTGCAAGCGCTCGGATGAAATCAGTGCGATTTTAGGTGTCAAGCCGTTTGACGAGGCGATCCATCGGGATCAGCTGGTGCTGGCCTGACTTTCAGCCGTTGTTCTTGCTGGCAGCGCTTAAAAGACCGCGCCACCCGCTTTTTGTAGCGGGCTTTTAATACCCGCTTTCGCGATAAATGATGGTGTTCACGGTGTTTTTGAACATCGCAGCATCAATAATTGCCCAAAGGTGGATCAACCAGCCGAGCAACACTACCCACATCACACAGGCGAACACGAAAAACAGCGCCGCAGCAAACATACGGCCCTGCAACAGCTGCCCTAAACCTGGGATAAAGAAACTTGCGAGTGCGGCGATGACGTTGCCTGCGGAACCTTGACCTTGCATTTTTCTAACTCCCTGCGCCGAAATGACGCTAGGACATAAAATGCCACAACTGCGCGTCAATTCAATAGCTCAAAAGTAATAGCTCCGACGCTCGTGCAGGCCTTAATTCAGCGCATCCGCATCCAGCTCACCGGTGCGAATGCGCACCACTTGATCGAGTTGATAGACAAAAATCTTGCCATCACCAATTCTGCCGGTGCCTGCGGCCTTGACAATGGCTTCCACGACCGCCTCAACCTGTTCGTCGGTAACGGCAATTTCAAGCTTTAGTTTCGGCAACATATCGACGACGTATTCGGCACCCCGATACAGTTCCGTGTGGCCTTTTTGGCGGCCAAAACCCTTGACTTCGGTGGCGGTAACGCCGCTGACACCGGCTTCGGTCAGCGCTTCACGTACGTCGTCGAGTTTGAACGGCTTGATGATGGCAACAATCATTTTCATGGTGTGTGTTCCGCTGCGCTATTCGTTGCCGCTGCTGGGCGCGGCAGACGGTGGTGCACCGGGCGCGCTGCCCTCAGGACGCGGGCCGCGACGGCGGCGATTGCGGTTGCGCGGGCGCCCGTCATTGGGGGCGCGCTCGATCGCTGCGCCGTTTGCGTCTAATGCCGGCGCTCGCGGTGGCCGTGGCTCACGTGGCGGGCGCGCTTCGCGGGGCGGACGGGCTTCGCCGGGTGGACGCGGCTCACGGTTGGCTTGCGGCGCGCCATTCGGATTGCGCCCGCGTTGGTCGCCTCGGCCTCTGCCATTCGGATTGCGCGGATTCGGGTTTGCGCCTGGCACGCGGGCTGGCCGATTGCCATCCGGGCGTGCGCTATTGCCATCAACTTCCGGCCGCGCACCGTCATGATCACGCGGGTGGGCATTGTCCATCGGGCCGGAAAAGCTGCGCGGTGGGCGATTACCACGCGCGTTATTCTCAACACGCGGCTGGCGTGGCTGCGCGCCACCAATACGGTTGCCAAAGTCTTCGCTATCGGCGTGAATTGAGCGCGCATCATAGGTTTCTGCGGTGCCCAAGGCACCACGCATAAAGCCGACGCGCTTGCGCCCGACGCTTTCGCCAATGCGGTTGCCAATATCACCGACGCGCGGCTCAGCTGCCGGGCGATCACGGCGTTGGCCCTGATTTTGCCCTGCTGATGGCCCAGTGCCGTCACGACGTGGGCCGCGGCCGCGTTGCGCACCTGGCTCACGCGGGCCTTGGTTTGGATTTGGCCCGTTACCACGGCCGCCAAAACGCGAGCGTTCCGCCCCAGGAGCCACCGCTTCTTGGCCCTGAACGGCTTCTTGTGGCGGGTTATGTGGACGCCCACCGGCTGGACGTGGGCCGCTGCGGTGCCGATTCGGTCTTGCAGCAAAACGTGGCTGACCATCATTACCCAAGATCGGCGCGCCTTCGGCATCTAACAACGGCGTAGATGGAGCTGGCCCACGACGTTGACCACGACGGTCGTTGCGTGGCCCGTTGGCACCGGGCGAACTGCCGCCGGGTGTATTTGAACGCGGGCCGCGTGGGCCACGCGCATTCGCATTCGGCGCTCTGGAATTGGGCCCGCCTAGACTTTGTGCATTGACATCGAAGCTCGACATCCCCATCGGCCCAACAAATGCCGCACGGCCCGCGCCAGCTTTGCCACGCATTTGACCTTTACCGCGTTTAGGGCGGCCATCACGTGGCCGTTCACTGCCCGGCGCGCCCCCTAAATCAAATTCGCCGCCGCCTGCGCGTACAGGGCGTGAGCCCGCGCCACCATAACCGCGTTCGCCAGTCCAGAACGCCTCGGCTTTGCCTTTGCCCGCCGCAATAAAGCGTTTTTTACCTTCAACACCTTCACCCACGATGCGATTGCGCCGCAAGCGGCTCGCCGCTTCGTCTTCCGCAATCAATTGGCTTGGCGTTTGCGAGATGCCCATCTCAATACAAATTTTCTGCGTGTCTTCTAAATCTAGCTCAGCCAATTCCCCGCGATGCAGGCCTTTAGGCAAAGTGAAGGGGCCAAAACTTGCGCGCTTTAGGCGGCTCACAGTCAGGCCTACGGCTTCCCATAAGCGGCGAATTTCACGGTTGCGGCCTTCTTTGATGACCACGCGCCACCATTCGTTACTGCCCCCGGCAGAGTCCATGGACTCGATCAGGCTGACGGCAGCCGGGCCGTCTTCTAATTCCACACCCGCCAGCAGTTTTGCCACGATTTCTTCAGTGACTTCGCCGTGCACACGGCACAGATATTCGCGCTCGAACTCATTTTCCGGGTGCATCAGCTTTTGCGCCAACTCACCATTGGTGGTGAAGACCAACAAGCCTTGGGTGTTGATGTCCAAGCGGCCAACCGCAATCCAGCGTGAGCCGCGCAGCTTCGGCAGCGTCTCAAACACGGTTTTGCGGCCTTCGGGGTCGTGGCGCGTGGTGACTTCGCCATCAGGCTTGTTGTAAAGCAAAATACGGCCGAAATCACCTTCCTGCATTTTGACGACGAATACGCGCTCGTCAACGCCGATGCGATCGCCGACTTTGACCTGTGCGCCCAATTCTGGCACTGCACCGTTGAGCGTGATTTCGCCTTTTAAGATGCGCTCTTCCATGCCCCGACGTGCGCCGAGGCCGCTGGTGGCCAACACTTTTTGCAGGCGCTCGCGCAACTCTAGCGCTTGCGCACTGCGGGCAATGCTGAGGGTTTTACGCGTGTCGTTTTGCGCTAGATCTTTTTGACTAGGCGGTATTTGACTAGCGTCTTTCTGGGCTAGTTCGGCGGCGGTGTTGATCGTTGGCTCGCTCATGGCGTTTGTTGCTCTAAGTTTGGTTTGACGGTTCGGACGTCGCCGAATCGTGGTCTGGTTCTGTGGCAGAAATGACGGCTGCTTCCCGCAGGGTCGTTTGGGTTGAATCTTGTTCGCCGTGTCGCTCTCGCGAGACTTGTTTGCCGTGTCGCTCTCGCGAGACTTGTTCGGATAAAACATGTAACTCAATATCTGGCCGCAGACGCGGATCCAAAGTAATTTCAATGTCGGCTGGCATCGGCACTTCCGCAAGGCTCGGTGCGAGTGGGGCTAACGCTAACGCTGCGTTGTCTGAAGTCGCCGCGCTGGGCGCAAAGTCCAACTCCGGCTCACTATCGTCCAAGTCTTTGATTTCGCTCAACGTCGGCAAGTCTTCCAAGCTTTTTAGCTTGAAATAATCCAAAAATCCACGCGTGGTACCAAATAACGCTGGGCGTCCGGGAACCTCGCGGTGCCCAACGACGCGGATCCATTCGCGCTCTTCCAGCGTGCGCACGATATGCGATGACACCGCCACGCCGCGCACCGCTTCAATTTCGGCGCGCGTAATCGGTTGACGGTAGGCGATCAGCGACAAAGTTTCCAAGAGTGCGCGCGAATATTTGCTTTGCCGTTCGGTCCACAGTTTTGCCACATGCGGATAAACAACAGTCTTAATTTGGTAGCGAAAACCCGACGCCACTTCCACCAATTCCACGCCACGTTGGTCACAATCCGCGCTCAAAAGCTCCAGCGTTTGCGCCAATTCGTTGTGGCTCGGCCGCAGCGCCTCGTCAAACAGCTCGGAAAGCTGTTCAATCGACAAGGGCTGGTGCGATGCCAAAATGGCAGCTTCAAGGATGAATTTAAGCGGCTGAGTCTTGCCTTGGCAAGACGATAGAGCAAGTGGATTCACGCGTTGGGCGAGGGTCTGTAAATGATCAATGTGAAGTCGTAAGTCGCTTTGAACTTAGCGGAGCTATGCAGCCAAGCCAATTATTCGGCGAGCGTGGCGTCGGTGTTGGGTACTCTGACGTAAATCGGTTCCAGCGAACCTTCTTGGACAATTTCCAGAAGGCCCTCTTTCGTCAGCTCAAGAATTGCCAGAAACGTAACGACAATTGAGCGTCGGCTCAGCGTTGCATTAAAACCAAAGCTTGCATCAAAAAGAAAAATAAACGGGCGAAATTCCCCGTGTGCGAGCGCAAGTAAAAGCTCACTCATACGGACGCGAACGCTAAGTGGTTCGCGAGAGATCAGATGGTGCGTGAAAAGATCAGCACGATGCAAGACTTCTTTCAACGCAAGTAACAACTCCTTCAGGTCAAGCTCAGGCGGAATCACTACCGCCTTGCGATCACCCACGTCCGCGTGCGCTACCAAAAAGTCCCGCTCCAACCTGGGAAGCGCATCAATATCCTGCGCCGCTTTTTTGAATCGCTCGTACTCTTGCAGCCGCCGCACCAGCTCGGCACGCGGGTCTTCTTCAATACCGGCTTCCGAGGGCGGACGCGGTAACAGTAAGCGCGATTTAATTTCGCACAGTATCGCCGCCATCACCAGATATTCGGCGGCTAGCTCAAAGCGCAGGTCCTGCATTAGCTCGATATAGCTAATGTATTGGCGGGTAATCTCGGCGACCGGGATATCCAAAATTTCTAAATTCTGCCGCCGAATTAAATACAGCAGCAAATCCAGCGGGCCTTCAAAAGCATCTAAAATCACTTCCAGTGCGTCAGGCGGAATGTACAAATCTTTCGGCGGATCAAAAAACGGCTGCCCGCGCACCATCGCAAAAGGAATTTCCTGCTGCTGTGGCGAATGCGACGCGGGTGCTTCGGTGGGAACTACGGTCTCAGTCATAATCGTTCAACCGAGCCTTTGCCGACCCGCACGATGCTGACCTCGGTACCCGTTAAGTCGACCAACGTTGTCGGGTCATAGCCCACATGGCCGCCGTCGACGAAGTAATCCACCTGATGCTCAAATTCATCGCATAGCTCATCAACCGAATAAAACTCGTTCATGCTGGCAGGCAGGCTGAGCGAACTGGTCATCAAAGGCTCTTCCAGCGCCGCCAGCAGCGCTTGCACAACATTATTTTGCGGAATTCGAACCCCGATAGTGCGGCGCTTTTCATCAATCAAGCGTTTCGGCAAGGCAGACGTCGCCGGCAAAATAAAGGTATAGGGCCCAGGCGTATGCGCCTTCAGGATAGAAAACGCGCGGTTGTCCATCTTGCCAAATTCGCTGGCCTGCTTAATATCGCGGCACGCCAGCGCATAAAGGTGGCGCCCAGAAAGCTTACGAATCCGCGCAACGCGCTCCGCCGGCGCTTTTTGATTCGGCAACCAGCCAAAGGCATAGGTGGAATCAGTCGGATAGCACATCAACGCGCCATCACGCAGCGCGTTTGCAAGCTGCGCAATTGAACGCGCTTGCGGATTATCGGGGTGTAGATAGAGACGCATGACTAAAGGTGGTTATTCCAGTTCGTTTCAAAAGTGCAGCAATGGGTAAAAACAGATAAGGGATGCTTTTGGAATCTAGCCGCCACGTTCAACAGCCTCCAACGAGACTGATGGTTCAACAGCCGCCAACGCGGCCGAAGGTTCACCAGCCCCAACGGGGCTACATGTGATAGCCCAGGGCAACGCCCTGGGTTAAAACGTGTATAAAAATTAGCGCCATGAAGGGGCGAAATTACGAACTAAATCTATGACGTGTAACGAGTTTTTCGCCCATTCAGGCTCAAATCATTGTGATTGCCCGACCCAGGGCGTTGACCTGGGCCATCACATTGTGCCCCGTCGGGGCCAAATACCCAAGCGACCGTTATGGGATCAAAGGTTGACTTTTTAGTCTAGCGTTCTAATGTTGAATTCAACCGACATGCGGCCCGAAAACCTACTGTTGAAACTGCGGATTTTCAGCTAGATATGCTTTGACAAACCAGTTCTGTTTTTTCTGAAAGATGGAGCGCACAAGAAACAATGTTAGATACACATACGCAAAAACTAACAATAGCCTGAGTGGCATCGGAGCTACAGACTTCGCGAGCTGCAATAAAACCAAAAAACCTAAAACTTGAAGCGTGAAAGCCCCCCAAACGCCAGGATGTTTGACGGTCTTGCCTGCTACCCAACGTAGAGCCTTGACGCGATCTTCCGGCGACATGGCATCAAACTCAACAATTTGTCCCTTCATACTTTCCTTTACTAAAGTTTTGGCCGCGTGGTCGGCTGGTTTTTACTTAAGCATGTGCTTGCAGCACGCGTGCTGCGATACTGGCTGGCAAAACGATGCGGTCAAATGACGCCGCCGGGTAATGATAGTCCTCGCCAGACTCGTCGATGATGCGAACTTGATTGTGATGAGCAGCAATTGCGTCTGGTAGCACTTCATAGTGCTTTCGCAACTCAAGTGAGACTTCGTAGCCAGTGTTCTCTATGCAAATTGCGAATTCGTGATTAGTCATGGCGGTTAACCCGGGACCCGTGCCTTTTTCGACGTCCATTGGCTCATGCCGCAGCTGGAAGGGCGATGGAGAAGGCTAATGCCCGGCTTTCTCCGTGTTCGAGCCGTTCGGCGATCACTCGAAGCGCAAGCGCTTCGGCCTTTGCCATCGCCTCCTCTTTTGATACGCCGTAGGCGAGCACCCCAGGCAATTCGAGTACTTCGGCTAACCACCTGCCGTCTTCTTCCAGCTCGCATTCAAGTATGTAATTCATGGGATTATTCCTTTAAACGGCTAAGGTGTCATAACAAAGGCTGAGCGGGAAAAACATAAATTGCAACAGCTTTGTGCTTAGGTTCTGCAAATAGAATCACACCATCCGCATCGACAAATCCACCGCACGCACATGCTTGGTCAAGCTGCCGATGGAAATAAAATCAACTCCAGCCTCGGCGTAGGCAATCAGACTTTGCTCATCAATACCGCCGCTAGATTCCAGCTCCATGCGCCCGGCTACAAAACGCACTAAATCCGCTGTTTGGGCGGGGCTAAAATTATCCAGCAGCACGCGCGGCACGTTTAAATCTAGGCATTCTGCCAACTGCGCGCGGGTTTCGACTTCGACTTGTAGGAAGCGATCTGGATACCGCACGCGCGCAGTGATTACCGCGGCGCGAATCGAGCCGGCCGCAGAAATATGATTTTCTTTCAGCAAAAACGCATCAAACAAACCAATCCGATGATTGAGTCCGCCGCCACAGCGCACTGCGTATTTTTGCGCATCGCGCAAGCCGGGCAGGGTTTTGCGGGTATCCAACAGACGCGTTTTGGTATGCGCGATTAATCGGGCGTAATATGCGGTGGTGGTCGCGGTGCCTGATAGGGTTTGCAGGAAATTCAGCGCGGTGCGTTCGGCGCTCAGCAGCGCGCGCGCGGGTGCCTTGATTTCTAGCAGCACGGCGTCTGCTAACACCGTTTCGCCGTCGTTCGCAGCCCATTGCATGTGCGCATCGGGGGCAAAATGCAAAAACGCGGCTTCGGCCCAAGGGCGCCCGGCTAAAACGAAGTTTTGCCGGGCGATAATTCTGGCGACGCCTAGCTGGCTTGCAGGGATTAGTTCGGCGTTGATATCGCCGGTGCCAATATCTTCAGCGATGGCGTTTTCTACATTGCGCGCCAAAGCTGCACGCTCACGTTCGTTCAGTTGCATGTTCGGCTTAATGAGGAATTCCAATACAAATTTAAATGTGATCGCCGATTGAGCCTTCGGGAACTGCGTCTGTTTCCACCTCGGTTACGGGTTCTACCGGTGCGGCGGCGCTGCTTTTCAGTCGCTCGACGATCGCATCAAGGGCGCGGTCAAACAGCGGCACGTCTTCTAGGATTTCCGCTGAGCCTGCGCGCAATTCGGCGGCCAAGCCCCACACGGTCTTGTCGCCAACCTTTAGACCTTTGCGGTTAACGAATAAATATTTCGCGCTAATCGGGCTGATCCACGACAGTTTCGCGCGTTCAATGTGGCCGGTCTTATCGCGAAACTCGACCCAAGTTCCAACTTTGATGGCGCGCGCGGTTTCAACATAGGCATCGTCAAAAACCTCACCCTCTTCATCGTCTTCCTCGCCTTTCGCACCCAGCACAATTTCATCAACGAAATTGGTGTCGTCATTGGCGCTCGCGGGCGGCGTGAATTTGGCTTTTTCTTCGACGATCAGCATCATTGTGCTTTCGTCATCGTCAAAGGTGGGCATGCCGGTGGCGTTGTCATCACTGTCCAGAACGCGCGGCGCAGGTACTTCTAAAAGCACCGCGTAAAGCTTATCAAGCTCGGCAATCAAGTGATTGACATCGGCTTCTTGATAGGCGACTAAGCTCAAGCCCTGGCGTAGCGCTTTTTCCAGCTCTGGCACCAAAGCGCGTAATCGTTGCCGTTCGTCGTCCGTGTCTTTACGCTGAGCGCTCCAAATCAGCTCGTCCGCAACGCGCAAGGATGCCTGCCACTGATGCGAATTTTCCCCCTGTCGCAGGGAAGTCAACACCAACACATTCGCCCAAGGCCGCGTCAGCACATGCCGAATAACCTCCGGCACCGGCTTGCCATCCATGCGCAGCAAAATCTCTTTTGCCGCCAATTTGCGCGCCGTATGCAGCTTTTCCCGGCCGCGCGCCGTTTCTGTGGTGCGCTGTTCGGCAACATCGGCGCGTTTTTTCAGGCCTGCGAAGAATTCGACAAACGCCAAGTATTCGCGTTCAAAGATGCCCGTATCTTCGTCAAAATCTTTCAGCAAACTTTCAACAATTTGGCGAATGCGCTGGAACAATCGGTGATCTTTGTCGGACTCTTCACTCCAGCCCACGCCCGCTTGCGCTAATTCATCTAACAAACGCCGCGCAGGATGTTCTTTTTTGGCAAACAGATGCTTGTCCAGAATCGCCACTTTCAGATATGGAATCTGTAAGCGAGCTAACTGCGCTTGTATTTCAGCGGGCAGATTTTTGTCCTGCAAAATGAATTCAAACAGCATGCCGACTAAGTCAATCGTGTCTTCATCGGCGGCGGTTACTTTGTGATCCGACCCGCCAATTTTTTCGGCTTGCTGAATCAGCTCGCCCTTAATTTGCGCGACCGCTTGCGCATTCGGTACGCCAAAACCAAAGCCCTGATTTGGTTGATAATTCTGCGGTGCGCCCGCTTGATTTTGCAAAATAGAAAGGGCGTTGATTAAATCACTGGCGGAAAGTGTTGGCCCCTGCGGCTGCATGGGTGCGGTGGGCTGAAACGCCGCGTAGCTGTTTGCGCCGCCGGTATTGGCGAAGTTTTGCTGGCCACCATAGCCCGCGTGGCGCGCGGCAAGCAGTGTGCGCAAGGAGTTGAACACTTCGGCCTGCAATGCAGACTCGGGCGATTGCCCAGCGTAGTCGCCCGCGCCCATGCCGGACATACCTTGTTGCGGCATACCTTGGTACGGCGTGCCCATGCCGCCTTGGGGGTTTCCCATGCCTTGTTGCGATGGAATACTGCCCGCAAAATTGCCGCCCGCAACAGCTTGATCGGCGCTTAGATTTTCCGGGCCGCCCGCATTTGGCATCGCACTATTGCCACCGGGCCTGCGCTGCTGCTGTAAGCCGCCGTGCCGAAGCTGGGGCAAAACGCCGCCTTCAACAAGCTGCTGATTCAGCTCTTCATAAAGCGTATCTAAGCTGCCAACCACGTGCTTATCAAACAGTTTTAGGATAATCAGCTTGATGGTTTGCATCTCGCCTTCCAGCTCTTTGAGCGTATTTTGGAAGGCTTTAATGATGTTTTTCGGGCCCACTGGATTATCGTCGTCGCCAACTTTCGCGCCATTGACCAGCACGCTGAGCCTTTGATTCATCGTGAATAACACGCGCGACGATTTATTTTCCGCTTTGCCCGCCATGCTTGAGCCGGCCAGCGATTCTTCCAGCTCGGCTTCGTCGATTAACGATAGCCCTATTTCTTGTTGCTTCTGGGCGTCGGCTGCGCGTCGGTTTGGCTGGACAAAATCAGCGAAACACTTACTTAAACCATCTTGTGCGGCACGCTCCATCGCTGGGCGCTTTTTCCGCACTTCGCGCATACCATCAAAAAAACGCGTCTGGATCGAATTATTTTCAGCTTTTTCCGCCATATCGAACAGCGCGTCATCGACGCCGTCGAACATGCCGCTGATCATGCCGCCGACGCGCTTAAGCGCGCTGGTGCGCAGCGATTTAATGATCTCGGCAAAGCGCTCATTCGGCGCACCGGCTTGCTGCGCTTGCCGCTGCTGCAGATCAATGACCTTATTTGCCGTGTCGCTCTCGCGAGACTTGTTGGGTTCGTAAGTACTGCTCATTCGTGCATACCTTTAAGCTGCATTGATCATAACGGCCCTAACCACGCGCGTGTCGGATTCAAGAGTAGCTGAGTTTTTAAGAATAACAGGGCTGGCGCGCATCGGTTTACAAAGCAAGACAATAAAATGCCTAAAACTGCAGCGAATCTGAGCAAATAAAGTGTGCTTTAGACGTTTTGCCAAGGCAACACAGCTTTAAAGCGGCATTTACCCTCGCGGAAAGTCTTGAAATTGCAATGTCGCGATACCTTCCTCTGGCAAAAGCACAGGAATGCCGTCTTCAATGCGATAAATAATCTTGCCATCTGTGGTCAGTAGCCCCGCATTAAGCAATCCTGACAGGATTTGCGCATCGACATTGAGCGCGGCACCAGCAGAAATTTCCGTGTTTAATGCCGCCAATTGCTTTGCCGTAAGCGGCACCAGCGGTACTTTGCTGACCGGGCAGCAAATAATGTCCAGTAGTTTTCGATCTATTGCGGCCATGATGTACTCAGAAAATCACTAAGGCGCTAGAATCGCGCGCTTTCGCGCTGCTGGGAAGCCCAAAATGTCCGAAGATGTTAAATCTGCTGGAAAAGCGGTTGCAAACCGCACCGAAAACGCCATTGCAGTCCTGGCGCGTGTCGGGATCGTCATGGGGTCAAAAAATGATTGGCCGACGCTCAAGTCAGCGGCGGATATGCTTGAGCAATTTGGCATCGCTATCGAAGTGCGGGTGGTTTCCGCGCATCGAACGCCGGATTTGCTGCATGAATACGGCCGAAGTGCGCGCGCCAGGGGCTTAAAAGTGATCATCGCCGGCGCCGGCGGTGCGGCACATTTGCCCGGCATGTTGGCGGCGATGACGCCCTTGCCGGTGCTGGCGGTACCGGTGCAGAGCAAGACTTTGAACGGCATCGATTCTTTGCTTTCCATTGTGTGCATGCCCAAAGGCGTGCCGGTCGCGACGTTTGCGATTGGCGAGGCGGGCGCTGCCAATGCGGCGCTTACGGCGATCGCTATTTTTGCGCTCAACGACGCTGATTTGGCAGATAAGCTTGACGCCTTTCGTGCTGCACAAACTGCGCAGGTGCTTGCGCAAGGGGATCCACGAGTATGACCCAGAACGCGCGTATCAACGTCGGAACCGTCGGCATCGTCGGTGGCGGTCAGCTGGCACGTATGTTGGTGCTTGCCGGCGCGCGCTTGGGCTTGCGCTTCAAAATCTATGACCCATCGCCGGATGCCTGTGCCGGAGCGCTCGCGCCGCTGACCTGTGGCGCGTTTGCCGACGCCAACGCCTTGTTGGCATTTGCGCGCGATTTGGACGTATTAACGTTTGATTTTGAAAACGTGCCGGCCAGCACGCTGGCTGCCTTGGGCAGCGACATCAGGATTGCGCCCAATCCAGATGCGTTAGCAATGACGCAAGATCGCGTGAACGAGAAGCAGGCGTTTACGCAACTTGGAATCCCAGTCGCACCGTACCGCGCGGTCGGCACTATCCTAGAAATGCAGCAGGCGGTGGCGGAATTGGGCACGCCGGGAATTTTGAAAACGCGAACTCTGGGCTACGATGGCAAAGGCCAAACCCGCGTCAATTCCCGAGATAGCGCGCAAGCGGCATTTGAAAGTTTGGGATTAAGCCCCTGCGTGTTTGAGCAAATGGTGCCCTTTAGCCGTGAGCTTTCGATCATTGCGGTGCGCGCGCAAAATGGCGAGTTTTGCTGCTATCCACTAACCGAAAACGTGCACGATAACGGGATTTTAGCGGTCAGTTTGGCACCAGCGCGCGTGTCGGAGGCGCTCAACAGCTTGGCGGTTTCGTATGCGCGAAGAGTCGCGGAGCATTTTAATTACGTCGGCACCTTTGCGCTGGAGTTTTTTCAACTTGGCGAGAGTTTGATACTCAATGAAATGGCGCCGCGCGTGCACAACAGCGGGCATTGGACGATTGAGGGCGCCGAATGCTCTCAATTCGAGAATCATCTGCGCGCCGTCGCTGGCTTGCCGTTAGGCAGTACCGCAATGCGCCAGGCGTCTTTGATGCTCAACTGGGTCGGCGAACTGCCCAATGCCACGCCCCAGTTAAGCTGTGCAAATCTAGCTTGGCACGACTACGGCAAATCCGCGCGCGCGGCGCGCAAAGTCGGGCATAGCACGCTGTGTGCGGAGTCGTTCGAGTTACTGGCAGTCAAATTGGATGCGCTCGAACGTAGCGATTCAACTCGCGCTGGCAGCTTAGCGCAGGCGTTGCTGAATCGATATGTGCGCCCGTGATTGCAACTTTGAGTGATTCAATATGAGCGAATGGATCGCCGCAGGCGCACTGAGCGCACTCTTGCCGGGCGAATTTTTAGCACTCGATGTCGATGGCGTCATGGCCGCGATCTATAACATTGATGGCGCGCTTTATGCCATTGAAGACGTGTGTACCCACGACGGTGGCGAATTAGCGGGCGGTCCGCTCGTTGGCACCACGGTGGAATGTATACGCCATGGAGCAGTGTTTGATTTAAAAACCGGCGCCGCCCTGTGCGCACCCGCCTACACGCCGACGGTGACGTTAGAAACAAAGGTTGAGGACGGCGTGATTTGGATTCGTGATCCGCGATTTTGATGGCGGTACGCTGCGGCTGGCGACGAACTCACGCTTCGCTCAATCCGTCGATTCCCAGCTCTGCAGCCGCGCAAGTTGTTCTTGCTCGCGCTTGTGCTTTCGATCGGCCCACCAATACATCAGTGCAAGCCAGCCAATCCACCAGATAAACGCGAAGGGCACTAAGGTGCGATCGCGGCCTGCCAACGGCCAACTGGAGATCGCAAGCCAAGGCAACCAAACCGCGCCAAAGAGCGCGGCGTAGAGGCAGCATTTGCGTGCGAGTTCGGCCAATCTAATCTCAGCCAAACATTGCTTCATCGCAAGCCTCAGCAAGGACTGTGCATCATGTGGTTCTACGTAGCGCGCACTTCGACGCGTGGTGGTGATCAGCCATTGGTACCACAAGATCGCCGGTAATCCGGCCACCACATACGCCCACATTACGGCATTGAGTGGCATGCGCATGACATACAACAAAAGCCCTACCGTGAGCATCGTCAAGCCAATCTCGAAATAGTGTTTGACGCGTTGGCTGGTACTTCGCGCTTGCACCGAACGCAGCAGTGCTTCTGCGTCGTATGGCGTCTGTTGCCAAAGTTGGGTCAGCTCATCGAGATTGAGTTCGCTTGCGCTTGCCGTCTCAGCGTCAGGTTGTGCGCCTGCTTTCTTTCTTTCTTGATCGCTCATATCTGCTCCAAATATTGCTTGATGTGTTCGCGCGCGCGATGCGCGCGCACAGCGATGAGATTGCTTTGCACACCAAGCATTCCGGCGATCTCGTTTTGACTGAAGCCTTCTAGGGTTAACACCATCACTTCGGAGAGCCCGAGCGGCAGTTGTTGGATCGCGCGCAACAGGCGTGCACGTTGTTGTAGGCGTTGAGTATTGGCATCGGGCTCGGGCGCCGAATCAGTCAGGTGATGGCAGTCATCAATGTTCGAGCTTCCCCGCTGCTTCACCGCCTTTGCCACCCATTCAACACCAACATGGTGCGCGATCGTTGCGACAAATGCCGCCAAACTGCCATCGCCGCGAAAGCTGGGTAAGGCGCGCCACAAGCGCAGGCCAATTTCTTGGCTCAAATCCTCACGCGCTGCGGGATCGGCCTCAAAGGCACTGGCTATTCGCCCGATCATGCCAGCGTGCATGCGCAATACTTTGGCGAGTGGCTGATCGGTGCCGAGTCCGCCTGCAGCGCTTTCAATTAGCGGCATGTAGCGCTCAACTTGCGGCAAGCATGCGTTCATTGCGCAGGGCACGGGCACTGGCAAACATGAGCGCGGTGACGGCGGCGATCACCACCGCAAGTAGCGTGCACCATGGCAAGCACGGCAGCTCGCCACCGCGCAGCAGTGTTTGCAGCCAAAGGGTTTCTTGCACGACTGGAATGGGAAGGCCTTCAGGCAGCTTCGCCGCAAACGGCAGGGTTAATATCCCGGGAAGGAAGGCCAAGAGTGTGAGATAAATCTGCGCTTCTTTGTAATTGCGTGCCAGCAGGGCAAATACCATCTGCAGTGCGCTCATTAGTGCTGCAAAAGGCAACATGGCCAGCCAGATTTGCAACCAAGTATTCCAGCTCAGGTTCAGTTTAAGCGGCAGCTCATACAGCGCCAGTTGCGATAAGCCTAGCCACAGCAAAGCGACCGTCAAAGCGCCACCGATCAAAGCGAAACTCAATACGACCAGGTATTTTCCTAACCATAGTGGCGCTGGGTTGGTGGACTGTGCAAGCAGCACTTCCAAGGACTCACGCTCACGTTCTCCGGCGGTGGTATCGATCGCGACATTCATACCGCTAAAGAACGCACCCATTAGCAGCATAATCACCATGACTTGCGTCAGTGTTTGGAAGCGCGCGCTTGGACCGTGCTCGGCGACATTTAAGCTCAGTACCTGCATTTGAGTTGGACTAGCGCCGTGCGCGACCAGTCGCATTTGCGCCGCGGTGTCATTGAAATTCTGCAGCAGCGCACGCAATTGACTGGCGGCTTTCTGACTTTCACTACGCGCGCTCTTGACGGCAACATCTAGAACGATAGTTCGGCCACCCTTGAGGTAACTATCAACGTGCTCGGGAATCGTCAACACCAGATCAACTTTGTCAGCCAGCAAATTCTTGAGCGCCAGCGTAGATGATTTTTCAGGCTGCACGTCGAATTTCGCGCTCAGTTGCGTGCTCAAATTAGGCCATAGTTCACCCCCTAATAATGCGACCACTGGCATGGTTTCATCGCGGCTGGTGTCGATTGAGCTTTGCAGCATCATCAGCACCACAACCGGTCCGAGCAGCGCAAACATCAGTGCAGATTGGGTGCCACGGCGATCTTTCCAAGTGTCGCGCCATTCTTTCACGAATACTGCAGATACCCTGATAAACCACTGATGAAACCTCTGGCTAGGCGAAGCTTGTTTTGCCTTGGCAAAACTTTCAACATCAACTTGTGCGACATGCTTCATGATTGAACTCCGGTGAGGGCGAGGTAGGTTTGTTCTAAATCCGTGCAGCCGCTGTCTTGTTTTAATTGCGTGGGGGTGCCGGTTGCGCGGACTTTGCCGTGCGCCATCACGATGAGCTGATCCGATAGCGCATCGACCTCAGCCAGCACGTGACTGGCCATGAGGATTGCAACGCCGTCGGCTTTGAGGCGCAGTAAAACCTGTCGCAAACGACGCAAGTTTTCAATGTCCAGACCGCGCGAAGGCTCATCCAGAATCAGCGCTTGCGGCGCATGAATCAGCGCGCGTCCGAGCGCCACCAACATCCGCTCGCCAGCAGAAAATCCGAGGGTCGGGCGATTCGCCAAATTGGCCATGCCGAGCGTATCGACCATGCTATCGATACGGCTTTCCAACGCCTTGCCCGAATGCCCGTGCAGGCCGGCAAAATAGCGCCAATGCTCGCGGGGCGTGAGCCTTGGATACAAACCATTTCGATCCGGAAAATATCCGAGCAATGCCCGTGCCTCTGCGGGTTTGCGCCAGGGGTCAATGCCATCAATTTGAATAGCACCGGCGCTGGGTGCAAGCAGCCCGACAATGCAGCGCAGCGTGGTGGTTTTGCCGGAACCATTGCCACCGAGCAGCGTGCTGATTGAGCCCTTCGGTACTGAAAAACTTGCTTCCTGTACAGCGCACACGGCGCCATACTTTTTTTGCAATTGCTTGACCATAATCATGGCGTTGCTCCTGGCGTTGTTGCGATAGTGAACTGACTGCCATCCAGTAAAAACGGCGGCGAGGCAATCCTGTCTAGGCAGCTACCGTCCAGTGCTTTCGCGCCCGCTTGGTCAATAAATTGCGCGATTAACTTCGGTGCACAACCCAGATGACTGACGCCGTGCGCCGCACGCGCGGCGATCAAATGTTGCGCATTCGGCAAAAGCGCTCGCGCTTGTTCAGCGCTGTGGGGCGGCGTGACTGGATCATAGGCACCGGATAACAACAAGCTAGGAACCTGACTAATTTGGACGCTCAAGCTGCTGGCTGGCACCGGCCAGCGCGTGCACATATTCCACCAATCCTTGGCATAACTGGCGTGAAATGGATTGCTTGGATTGGCTTTGGCGAGAAAGGCGGAATCGACACGAGCATGATCATCAGCGCAAATCACGCTCAGCGTTTGCCCGAGCGTCATGGTGCTGATCGATAACGACGAAGCGCCAGCACCTAAGGCGAACATAGGCTCGGCATTGCCGTCTTCCAATGCTTTCAACGCGTAAGGCAAAGCGTGTGCGTTGGTTCGGGAATACATCGCACCGCGCAGCAGCGTCACCCATTCCAATGCGGCGGCCGCGCGCGACTCGGTGCCGGCGTGAATTGGGTTACGCCATGTCAACGTTCGCGCTTGTTGATCCATCAAGCGTTGCAGCCGCAGCACACTATTGCCGAAACGTTGCGCGCATTCACGCGCAGCCTGACAGTCTTGATCGATGCGCTGAAACGTCTCCCAGGCGTAGCGTTCGGCTGACACAGTAATATCTTGCGTCGGCGCAGCAACACCGTCGAGCACGGCGCTACGAACGCGGCTCGGATAACGACGCATGTACTCCTGCGCCAAGCGAGTGCCATAGGAGCCACCCCACAGATTGATCGTTGAGTAGCCAAGCGCCGCACGGACAGCGTCAGTATCCATTGCCGCCTGCGCGGTGTTGAGTAGGGCAATGTTGGTACTCCAGCGTGATCTGCATTTCAGCAGTTGATCCACTAAAGCATCGATCGCATTGTTGTCGCTCAGTGCGCACGACAGACCGCTCGCGGAGCCAGTGCCGCGCTGATCCATTAAAACGACATCGCGCCTTGCCCGAACCCGCGCAAAGCTGCGATCAACTAAGCCGCCGAGTTCGCTCGCCGCTTGCCCCGGGCCGCCCGCAAAAATAAACAATGGGTCGCCCAGGCTCGGCACGCCAAGGGCGGGAAGCACTACCACACGCAATTGCGTAGGCGTGCCTTGCGTCATTGCACCCGGCACAGTGATTTGATGACAGCGCGCAGGCGTCGGCACGTCCTCGATATAACAAGGCTGCGAGCTTGCGGCAAGCATTGATGAAAACAGCATAGTGGCAAACACCGAGCACTCCAGATTGAAAGATAGTTACTACAGTCTGGTAATGCGGAAAAAACCTTACAGCGATTGTGGAAAAAGATTTGGTGTCGGGTTTTCGTTTGAAAACCGGTGCCGCCCTGTGCGCACCCGCCTACACGCCGACGGAGAGGTTAGAAACAAAGGTTGAGGACGGCGTGATTTGGGTGCGTGATCCGCGATTTTGAAGCAAACGCCCAGTGCAAGTGATGCAATCAAAATTTTTGCCAAACCAGCGGTTTTTCGCTGGCGCGATCCAATTGTAGGTGTATGCTTACCTGGACGCCGCAGCAACCGGGGCGCCGCCACTAGCCGGGGTATGCATGGACGAGGATGAGTAACAAACGCCGCTGAGCGCCCCAAAAAAGCGTTCGGCGGTTTTTTTTGAAGGTAAGTTTTGTAACGGCAAGGCGGATAGATTTTTTTATGGATTATTTGAACGAACTCGCGGCGCAATCCCGGCAAAGCCCGGCGCTCAAACGCGGCAGCACAGACGAAGCTGCTGCCATCGCCCGATTCAAGCTTTTTTTCGCGGACTTTTCACCGCAAAAGATCGACGTTCTGCTCGATCAAACCTACGCCGCAGACGCTTGGTTTAACGACACCCTAAAAACCATCCGTGGCCGGGATCAGATGCGCGGCTATCTTAAGCATGGTGCGGAAGCAGTCGAAAGCTGCGTCGTTGAAGTTTTGGAAACTTTGAGTAATGAAACCGGGGATTACTACATACGCTGGGTGATGACCATTCGCTTTAAGCGTTTCAAGAAAGGCCAGGACACGCAAACGATTGGCATTAGTCACGTCCGTTTTAACAGTGAAGGGTTGGTGTGTTTTCACCAAGATTATTGGGACTCGACCGCCGGTATTTTTGAGCATATTCCGGTTTTGGGCTGGATGATCGGCAAAATCAAAGCGCGCTTATGAGATATGCCACGATGACAATTACAGCTTGGCTGCCCAAGTCCGTCCGTTTTGCTGTGGGTGTTGCTTTTGTGTTGACAACTGCAAGCGCATGGGCCTTCCCGCCTGGTGGCGGTGCCCACGGCGGCACCCATGGTAAAAACCCCGAGCCCACGACAGTATTGCCGTTAAAGGCAAATCTGGAGCATGACTTAGCGATACATGATGGCATCGTCGATGCCGTAACTGGGCCAGCAAAGCCCGCGCTTTCGATACGTGTGATAAAGCTTGAGCCTGATTCAGTCGTGGTTGAAATCCACAACTTGAGTTCTGACACGCTCAAGCTCAGTCTTTTTCAAGTGATGCAAGACGGCCGTTTCTCCCCCGCTTCCAGTTGCCCCTTAAAACCTGGAGCATCCAGTATTGAAGCCTGGCCCGAAGCCTTTGATGCCATCGGTTTTGGCGCGGTAAAAGTGTTGATGCCAGATGAAGCCATGGCGTGCGAATAGCCTAGTTGGTCACGCGCTTTACTCGCTAAGCTAGGCACAATCGCCTACTCTAATGCGAATTGTGCAGGAAGACATAATCATGAGTGATTCGATTGCCACATCCAGCATTGCTGGCCCAAGTGCTTCACCTATAAAGTCAAAGAGATGGCTCGTTCGGCTCATCTTGGCGGTGCTTGCGGTGCTGTTTACCGTTAATTTAGTTTTGATGTGGGTATGGAGCCGCGAGCCCAAGCCCTTTGAAATTGCAGCAGTTACTTCGCAGTACGCACCTGCCGGGCGCGAGACGGTAACCGGCGTTGCTGTAGTAAGCGCATTGATTCGTTTGAACGAAGGCCAATTGAGTAAAACCGGCGGCTACATCAGCAATGATATTGGCCCGCCCGGATACTTTCTCGACAACATTTCCAACTTTGAATTTGGCGTACTGCAGCAGTTGCGCGACTTGGCAAGCTCATTGCGCAATGATTTTAGTCGCTCGCAAAGTCAGTCCATCGCTGACAAAAATTTAGAAGTTGCGCAACCTTTGCTCATGTATTCCAACGACCGCTGGATCGTGCCGACCACCGAAGGCAAATACCGCGAAGCCAATGTTGAATTTAAAGCCTATCTTGCCCGCTTAGTTGATCCGAATCAGCCGAGTGCGCAGTTTTATGCCCGCGCCGATAACTTGGAAGCGTATTTGCGCCTGGTGGAAAAGCAGCTGGGCTCGCTTTCGCAGCGCTTGAGTGCATCCGTCACGCATTCCCGCCCAGACACGGATCTAGCGAATGACCCGAATGCGACGCAAAGCACGCCGGGGCCAGTAGCCTCAGGTGAACCTCTGTTTGTGCAAACACCTTGGCGGAAAATTGACGATAATTTTTATGAAGCGCGTGGTGCTGCTTATGCTTTGCTCCACATACTCAAGGCCATCGAGGTCGATTTCAAACCGGTTTTGGATAATAAAAATGCCCAAGTCAGCGTCCGCCAAATCATTGCCGAACTGGAACAAACCCAAGCGCAGATTTGGAGCCCAATGATTTTGAATGGCGGCGGCTTTGGCTTTTTCCCAAATCACAGCTTGGTCATGGCGAACTATATTTCACGCGCAAGCGCCCAAATCGCGAACTTGCGTGCGCTGCTGGCACGGGGTTGATGCATGGCTTTGGAATTTCGTCGCGCGCAAGCGGCTGACGCGGTAAACATTGTCGAGCTGGTGGAATCCGCTTACCGAGGTGAAAGCAGTCAAAAGGGCTGGACCACAGAGGCAGATTTACTGGACGGCCAGCGCACCGATGTCGCGGAGGTGTTGCAACTGTTGCAAGCACCAGCAAGTCAAGTCATCTTGGCCTTTGATGACGGTGCACTCGTCGCTAGTGCGCATATACAAATGCACGCCGACGGCTGCCATTTCGGCATGTTTGCGGTCGTGCCCACCCTGCAGGGTGGTGGCGTAGGCAAAGCGCTGTTGGCCGAAGGCGAGCGCCGTGCCGTTTTGGATTTCGCGGCCACCGAAATGCGCATGTGGGTGATTTGGATGCGGGAAAGCTTAATTGCGTTCTATCAACGGCGTGGCTATCGCTTGACCGGTGAGCGGGAAGAATTTCCCTATGACGATGCTAATTTTGGCTTGCCTAAACGCACTGATTTGTATTTCATTGTGTTGAGCAAAGTGTTGTGTTGAGTAAATCGCCAGCGCTTGAGCTGGGCCTGCCAGCGCGCCAAAACTCCAGCGCGAGTGCGCATCAGCAAGCCAAGCTATTGCACTTGTTGGAAGAAATCATTGCGGGCAAACCGGCCGCGTTGGGCGCGTTATATGACTTGAGCGTCGATGCATTAAAAGCATTGGTGCTGCGTGTGGTGCGTAATCACGCCGACAGTGACGATGTACTGAGCGAAGTCTATAAACAAGTTTGGGAACGTCCGCGCCAATATCAGCCGGAGCGTGGCCCGGTGATGGCGTGGCTGTTCGTGATTGCCCGAACGCGTGCGCTGGATTTGCTGCGAAAACGCAGAAACAATGTTGACTTGGCAACTGTGGCACCCAGCGCGCGCGAGGAAACCGGCACGCCCGCTCAATCAGCGGATGATTTGTTACAGTCTACCCAAGAGTCTTCACATATTCATCGCGCTTTACTGCAACTAACCGCCGAGCAGCGGCGTATGTTGGATTTGGCCTAC
Source organism: Rhodanobacteraceae bacterium (assembly GCA_031409855.1). Taxonomy (GTDB): domain Bacteria; phylum Pseudomonadota; class Gammaproteobacteria; order Xanthomonadales; family SZUA-5; genus JANNYA01. The sequence continues at coordinate 37,292 of JANNYA010000239.1, forward strand.
TTTCAAGAGATGTCACACCAAGAGATTGCAGATGCCACTGGCATGGCGCTTGGCACGGTGAAAAGCCACATTAGGCGCGGTCAACAAGCGCTTAAAGAGGTGCTTGAAGCGCAGGGGCTGTGTTTATGAAAGCATTACCGAGTGGGAAGCATGTTATGAATCACGTCAAAGTCCAAGCCAAAAGCCAAGTAAGCGGGGCCAGCATTTTTGTTGAACTTGCGCAAGCACTCACACCGGTTACACCGAGCGAATCCCTGCGTAGTCGAATTTTAGCGCACGCAACCGCGCGCCCGATGCATCTGGTGCAAGCAGAAGAAGGCGAGTTCGCGCGGGTGCTGGCCGGCGTGTATGTCAAGCAACTGCGTGCAGATGCGCTAAGCGAAACCGGCCTGTGGCGCTTAGAGCCAGGCGCAATCATTCCGGCGCACAGCCACAAGTGCGAGGAAGAATGCTTGGTTGTTTCTGGCAGTATCAATTACGCTGGCCGCACGCTAATTGGCGGTGATTTCTTAGGCGCTGCAAAAGATGAGCATCAAGGTGTCATTACGACGACCACTGGTGCCATGCTATTAATCCGTGGCGAGTTGCGCGGGAATCACGCTAGCGTCTGTTAATGCAAAATGCCGTGCCAGTTGCACCTGATTTTGCTGCTGATGCCTTGGCACAGTTTCAAGCGCTTGTTTTGCTGCGCAACCGCACGCGGCCACATTTTGGCAAACTGCCAAATCCTAGCCACCACGCCGTCGGTGCCAACCCGCTGTGCGGCGATCAATTGACCGTTGAGCTAGTGGTTGTGGACGCTAAAATTACGCAAAGCAGTTTTTATGGCGAGCTGAGTGCGATCTCAATCGCCGCTGCAGAAATATTGTGCGCGCAAATCGAAAACTTAAGTTTGAGCGACGCTGAGGTTCGTTTGCGTGCGGCACAAGCGATGCTGGCTGGGCAGCTGGAATTAGCGGCACCTGATGAATTCCAATGTTTTGCGGTGGTGCGGCGCTATCCGAGTCGTCTGAAAACCGCGACATTACCGGTGGCTACCCTTTTGGCAGCAGTGCGCGGTGATTCAACGCAGGTGAGCACGGAATAATCGCGAAGATCAAAGTTTGAAAATCAGAGTTCGCCAGCCCGCGCTTGCAATTGCGCTAATCCATACCCAAATTACAGGTTCTACCACCTCCGATGGCTATTCCATGAACCCGCTGCTTGCTTCCGTCTTAATCGCCACTGCCTTAGCGGCCCCTGCGACACCACCCGCAGACTATGTCGCGTGGCAAAAGCAACGCGTGGAAAATTTGACTGCGGAAAAAGGTTGGTTGAGCTTAATTGGCCTGCACTGGTTAGAGGTGGGCAAGTTCACGCTGGGTAGCGGGGCGAATC
>JANNYA010000240.1:0-26741 GCA_031409855.1 Rhodanobacteraceae bacterium
CGAGGCTGACCCACTTCAACAAATCGTCAACTGGCTTCCCATGATTCGGAATCGCTGTTCAGAAAACTGGCTTCCCATGACCCGGAATTGTGGCTTCCCATGACCCGGAACAGTGGCTTCTCATGGGTCGGAATATCCAGCAAGATACCGCCCAGCCGGGATTGACGATTTGGTCAGCCGTGGCAATGGCGCGCTGCGTTTGAAAAGCGGCGCGACACTTTTTGGTAATTTCGAGTCCGTGCGACGTGGCGATTTGTCTGGTTTTGCCGGTTTGTATCTTGACAACACCGCCCTGCGCGGCCGCCAAACGTTTGTTGAAACGGGCGCCCGCTATTGGATTGGCGATGATTTCAATGTGCGCTTAGGCATCGAAGCATCGCGCTTTCGTGGCCGCACTTTGTGGCGCGGTGGCAATCTATTTGGCGTCTTTGCGCGCAGTGACAGCATTGCCCCGGATCTGCAGTTGGAATGGTTCCAGGGCACGCACCACGAGCTGCGCGTTAAAACGCAACTGTTGGCCATACGCGGCGGCGATGCCACTGCGTTTCGTCTGCAAGCGAACGAGCGGCTCGCCCTAAGTCCGGCGGATACGGTCAATGATTTCGCCGTCAGTAGTTTTGGCTTTCAAGTGCGCTACCGCTACAAAATCAGCCAAGAAAGCGATGTTTTCGTGGTTTACAGCCGGGGCGGCGAGGCTGAGCGTGAGCGCGGCGATGATGGCTTGGCGGAGCTGCTCAGCGACAGTTTAGAGCTGCGCGATGGGGATCAATTTTTAGTTAAAGTGCGTTACGCATTTTAACTTTTGCACATTTTTATTGGCAACGCTGCAGAGCGTATTAAAAATTTCGCCAAGCCGTCACAAGCGGCAATTCAGTTTCAAATAATGCTTATAAATCAATCCCTTATGATTTTGACTAAGTTTTAAGCAAAGCAGGAAATTGGGGCTTGACAGGCTTAGCTGGCGGCACTTTCGCGCGCCTTTAAACGCATTGTCCACAGAGTTATCCACAGTTTTTGTGGAGAACTTATGGTTGTTAAAATTATTGTTCAAAATCAATCGCTTAGAGCACGCTAACGCATTGAAACACTAATCACCAGTGCCGCCACTACCGGCACGACTACCCCACGGCGGCTGTGGCACCGGAACCGCTTTACTCAAATCAAACTCGACCCGAAATAAGCGTCCTGGGCGCGCTAATTCATAGACCAACGTTTTGCCTGGCTCAATCTCGAACGCCCAAGTATTGGTGACTGATGCCGCCGAATTCTGACGCTGAAACAGCGCGATCGAATCCGCGTCCACAGGAAACTCTTGGCGATTTGCCAGGCCGGCATTGACGCTATCGCCGCCGTACTGGGTAAGAATATCCGGGCTACCATCGGCGTGACGGTGGTCGTGTTTTAGCCGCAGGCCGGTCGGCTGTACGCTGATTACCCAAGTACGGGAATGGTCATCGCCAACATGGAAAGGAATGCGCAGCTGCGTGGGCTTGCATTCGCGTATGTGCGCGATCAGCGCTTTGCCGGAAAAGGCGTCGGGCGTCGCCGATGTCGGTTCATTCGTAACTATTCGGCCGGCAAACGCCTGCCCGCACAGCGCGCGCAAATGGCTCATAAAGGCATCGGCAGGCTTTGGCTCAGGCGGTACTTGGTGCGCGCAGCTAAGCAATAACACCATGCCAAACGCCAATGCAGCCCGGCTAGGGCGGGAAAAAGCTGGTTCACGCAGGAAAAGCAGGTTCATAGTTTGGCCTTTATATAGCGGAGCTATCGACGTTTCGTCATTGCGAACGCAGTGAAGCAATCTCGTTGTTTAAAACTAGATTGCACAGCGAAGCTCGCAAAGACGAAGTTCATGGTCTCGGGGCAGCCGCTTTGGCGCTGAAAACTCGCAATGACGAATTAAGTTTAACCCTTCACACAAACAATCTGCTTGAGCGTAAACATAATTTCGACCAGATCGCTCTGCGCTGCCATCACGTCTTCAATCGACTTATAAGCCGCTGGGCTTTCATCAATTACCTCCGCATCTTTACGGCATTCCACACCCGCCGTAGCTTCCCGATGTTCTTTCAGCGTAATGCGCTTTTTCGCCTCGGTGCGGCTCATTACCCGCCCTGCCCCGTGCGAGCACGAACAGAAGCTCTCTTCATTGCCCAAACCCCGCACGATGAAGCTTTTCGCGCCCATTGAGCCTGGAATAATCCCCATTTGGCCCTTTTGCGCGCTCACTGCGCCCTTGCGGGTAATGAATAGCGATTCGCCAAAATGCTGCTCGCGCTGCACATAGTTGTGGTGGCAATTCACCGCCTCATCGACGATTTGAAAGCGCTTGCCAACATGTCTACGCAAGGCAGTTAAGGTGTTCGCCATCATCAGCTGACGATTCCGCGCGGCAAAGCGTTGCGCCCAATCGACGGCCTGCACGTAGTCGTTAAAGTGCGGGCTGCCCTCTTGGAAATACGCCAGATCACGGTGCGGCAGATTCGCGATGTGCGCTTGCATATCGTTTTTTGCCAGCTCAATAAAATAGCTGCCAATCGCATTGCCAACGCCACGCGAACCGGAGTGCAGCATCACCCACACATCTTGATTTTCGTCCAAACACAGCTCGACAAAGTGATTCCCCGTGCCCAACGTGCCCAAGTGCACACGGTGATTTGCGCGCCGCAGCACACGATGCTTATCGCTGATTTGTTCGAACTCGCCTTTAAGCTCAGCCCACGCCGCTTCCGATGCTTCTGGCACATCGTGCCAAGAACCACGGTCATGCTTGCCGCTCGTACGTCCGTGCGGCACCGCCGCTTCAAACGCGCTGCGAATTTTTGCCATGCCATCAGGCAGGTGGTTCGCGTTGATATTGAGCTTCGCCGCCATCATGCCACAGCCCAAATCCACGCCCACCGCAGCCGGAATGATCGCGTGCCGGGTTGGCACCACTGAGCCGATGGTTGCGCCGATGCCTAAATGCACGTCCGGCATCACCGCAAGGTGCGGGTACACAATGGGTAAGCGCGCGATGTTTTGCAGCTGGTCACGGGCTTTATCATCAATCGGCACGCCCTTGGTCCATAGCTTGATCGGCACTGCGCCTTCGGCGTGAATTTCGTTGTAGTGGTTCATTGTTTTGTTCCTAATTAATTTTATTGCTGAATTACTTACTTGTTAAATAGATCTGCGACAATAATTTTGCATGACATTCTGCTCTACCCCATGCAAATGCAGCAGTCGCTACGTCCGCGACCGTCATTCCCGCGTAGGCGGGAATCCAGGCAAATGCCAGCGTAGCCGCAATCACCCTGGATCCCCGCCTGCGCGGGGATGACGACTCGGGACTGCAAGGCCGGAATGCGCTGTCCCACACGCAAACCAAGCTATCGCAGCAGCCAAAGCATTTGCTATCTGAGCTACCAAGGCTTGCGCCCAGGGCCGGACTCGAACCGACGACACGATGTAGTCATCCACGCATTCGCACATCAAAAACGTTGAATTGCAGCAGCGACAAGAAACTTGAGAAATTTTGATTTGTTTCAAAATGTAATTCCCCATGCATTCGCTTTCGCAAACTGTTTTTTACTACTAAAAAATTATCCAAACGACAAAATTGCAGAGACGTATTTTTTGGCGCTCTAACCTCTGAGCTACAGCACCATAGTTGCGGCGCTGGCAGGACTCGAACCTGCGACCTCCCGATTAGCAGTCGATGTAGTCCCCACTGCATTCGTTTAGACAAAACTTAATTCCCATCAAACTCAAATACTGACCGCCTCAATCTTGCGCACCAAACTCGCTGCGCCCAAGGCATCTTTGGTGAAATCAGCGATCAGGGCAAACACCGCATCACTGAAGCCACCAATATTCAACACATCGCCGCCCTCGGCCGCTTGGCTGTTGCTGTAGGGCTGCAAATCTACACACACCAGCTTTGCGTTCGGGTTACGCGCTTTCAAATCCGCCCAGGCTTGCATGGTTACGGTACTGCCATAATTACCCGCATCCAGCCAAGATTGGTTATCGCTCAAGATAATCACCAGATCCGGCGCCACGCCGCGTTGCTTCAATGCCAACAAAGGTGCCGAAACATTGGTACCACCGCCTAACATCGCTGCCAACGCACCGGCTTGCGCCATCACGCCTTTTGCGCGCCAATCAAAACTGCGCACGCTATCGTTGAACGGCAACACCATCGCACCCGGATTACGCGCCACTATCGTTGCCGCCATCATGCCAGCGACATCAACACAGCGCATGCTGGAGGTGGCACCGGCACGATTTCCCGTGACGGATGACGACATCGAGCCCGAAACATCCACCGCAATCGCCACCGAACCGGCAATTTTTGGCACGTTCATCACCGACATCTCCACCGCCGCTGCCAACGCTTCGCGCACCTTGACCGGGATGTTTTCGGCATTGCGATGTGCCGCTAACAACTGATACGGAAAGGCGCGCGCTTTTGCAATTAAATCCGCATCCGCCAACCGCGCCGCCACCAGACGCACACAATCGCTATCGACAAAAACCTGATGCCGCACAAAGGTGTTCAAGTTCATGCGCGTGGTTTGCCAGCTGGCAGACTTCGCGATTTGGCGCCAATGCGCGGCTGTCAACTCATAACTAGTCAGCAACTGAAATGACACATTCGGCACTGGCAAACGCGCATCCAACTTAAATGCCTCCAGCGCTTGAATTTCGAGCGGCAACAATTCTTTGTTAACTTCCTTGCCAATTAAATAAGCGAAAAATGCGCTGCGCTCTGGCGTTGTTGCTTTCGGGTGCACCATCTTGATCACATCCGCCAAGGAGGGGGCATTGCCCACCATCGCTGAAATCAAGCGCGCATCCGAGGCATTTTCCAACCAGCGCTGCACCAAACGCTTGGGCCGTGTGCCTAAGCTTTTACGCGCCACGGCACCAGATCGCATGATTTGCACGAAGTTGCGCAACATCTTGCCGTTATCGATCACACGCTCAAACACCGTCTCACACAAAGCGCCATCAAAAGCCGCCAAATACGCCACTAACAAGGCAGGCATATCTTTCATATTGCCGCTTTCACGCGCATAAATAGCCGTCTTTGCGACGAATTCGCTCGGCACTTCCAAGCAATGTGCGATCACCTCGGATAATTGCGCTTCGGCGCTGGCATAAAAAGTCTGATTCATGCAGCCGGTGATCGCCAATTGCGCCAAAGCATGCTTAGGCTCAAATGCATAAGCAGGTGCACCGGCTTGGTTGCGGATGTTTGGCGTTTGGGCTTTCGCTGATGCACTAGCGCCAGTTTGAAATAATGCGCGGTTAGCCATGATCGGACTCCTCAATGCCGCATCTGAAGTGATGCAATTGAGCTTGTATTGCTAGAGTCGTGCCAAGCTTGCTGACTCAACGTAACCCGTTGAATTATATGATGTTATTAAAATCTTTCCCGAACGAAGAGAAAATTAATTGATTCAAATAGATCGCTATTTATCTTTTTAGATACTGATTATTAGGCGTAAAATTAGGGCGAATGTCCAGCAATCACGCGTTGACCCAGTCCACTATCTGCAATCCAGGCACTTTTTCAAAGTGCCGCGTATTATGGGTCACTAAGGTCACATCCAATGCCAGCGCGTGCGCGGCAATAAGCGTGTCAAAGCCGCCGATTGGCGCGCCTGATCTCTGCAGTTGAGCGCGAATAGCCGCATGAATGTCGGCGCAGCGCGCGGTCCATGGCAGGCATTGAAACTCGGCTAAAAAACTGTTGACCAAGCGATCAAGCTTGTTTGATTTTTTAAGTTCGACACCAAAGCGCAGTTCGGACCGGGTGATTACTGAAATTCCAAGCGCGTCTATCGGCAGCGCAAGCGCGCGCTGCTGAACTTCCACGAAGCGACCGTCGATCAAATAGCTGCACGTGTCAGTATCCAAAAGATAGCGCACGGCTAGCGGAACGCATTGAAGATGTCGCCCTCAGCCATTTGCAAATCTTGCCGTTCAATTTCCAACTCGTTTGGCTCAGCTTGTGTACGTAGTTGGTCGCGAAGCGCAAAAAAGCCAAGTAGCCCCTTAGGTTGCTGCGTTGCGACTCTGGCACTCAGCGCCTCGATTGCAATGTCTTGGATGCTTCTCGCCTCGTTCACACTGGCAAGCTTTAGTGCCTTGTGCAAAGGGCTCGGAACTCGCAAAGTAAGCTGGGTTAGGTTCATGGCATGCTCCATTCGTTTTCATCAATTTTGCTGTCAAGCTGTCAAGCTGTCAAGCTGTCAAAGCGCCCAGCTGTTTAGGTTCCAAGCTGCTAAGCTGCCAAACTCGCCTATTCAAACTTTGACGCATTAAACACTCCATGAAACCCATCATAGTCATCGGCTTTTTAGGCACTCAGCTAGACGCCGGTTCCGGCAGTGGGCGCTGGGAAAAGTGGCGCCCGACCGTCGCGCTGAGCATGTTTGAGGACTTACTGGTGCATCGCATTGAGCTGTTGGTCGACGCCTTCAAATGGGGCCGCCTAGCCGAGCAAGTCAAAAATGACGTCCATGCGCAAAGCCCGACGACCGAAGTGGTGGCGCACGATATGCGGCTGGAAGATCCGTGGGATTTTGGCGGCGTGTACGCGCACATGTTTGAGTTTGTGCGTGGCTATCAGTTTGAGCCGGAAAAATATGACTATTTGGTGCATATCACCACCGGCTCGCACGTGGCGCAAATTTGTTGGTTCGCGCTGACGGAAGCGCATTTTATTCCGGGGCGCTTATTGCAAACCGCGCCGCCCATCAAGCAAAAGACCGGCCTGGCCGGCAGCTATGCGATTATCGATCTGGACCTTTCTAAATACGCGCAAATTGCGACGCGCTTTGCCAAAGACGCGCTGGAAACCACGAGTTATTTGAAATCTGGCATTGCCACCAAGAGTGCGCATTTCAATCGCATGATCACGCAGATTGAAAAGGTTGCGGTGCGTTCAAAAGCGCCGATTTTGCTGATCGGGCCCACCGGCGCGGGCAAGTCAATGCTGGCAAAAAACCTGTATTCGCTCAAGCAAAGTCAACATTCGCTGGCCGGGCGCTTTGTCGAAGTCAACTGCGCAACGCTGCGCGGCGATACCGCCAGCTCAGCGCTTTTTGGGCATGTGCGGGGTGCTTTTACCGGCGCCGCTGAGGCCAGAGCGGGATTACTTAAAAGCGCGGATGGCGGGCTATTATTTTTAGACGAAATTGGCGAGTTAGGTCAGGACGAACAAGCCATGCTGCTGCGCGCGATTGAAGACAAGCGCTTTCTGCCGATGGGCAGCGATAAAGAAGTCAGCAGTGATTTTCAATTATTAGCCGGCACGAATCGCGATTTGACAGAGGCCGTCCAGCTTGGGCGCTTTCGTGAGGATTTATTTGCGCGCTTAAACTTATGGACCTTTTATTTGCCGAGCTTGAAAGAGCGCTCTGAGGATATCGAGCCGAACTTAGAATTTGAGTTGGCGCGCTTTGCCAAAGCAAATAACGAGCAAATTCGTTTCAACAGCGATGCCAAATTGCGCTATTTGAAGTTCGCGCAAAGCGCTGACGCCAGCTGGCCGGGTAATTTCCGCGATTTGGGCGCGTCGATCACCCGCATGGCGACGTTGAGCCACGCCGGGCGCATCAATATGGAGGTCGTCGAGGAAGAGATCGCACGTTTGCAACGTTTGTGGGCCAAACGCGGCGAAAAATCTGCGGCTGCCAATACCGATAGTTTGTACGCGCTAGGCCTCGATATCGAACAATTGGATCGCTTTGATCGCGCGCAATTGCTGGACGTGCTGGCTGTTTGCCGCGCCAGCCGCACCATGTCAGAAGCGGGCAGGACGCTGTTTCAAGCGTCACGCGTTGAGAAAAAGAGCAACAACGACGCGGATCGGTTACGCAAATACCTCGCGCGTTTTGGCTTAAATTTTGACAGCGTTTGCGTACCAAATTCGAGCACCGAAAGCTAAAGTGCGGGTGGCAAGACCCTATTCTCATTTTTGTAATCAAAGTGAAATCTGAGCATGTCTAGACTTCACGCATGTTAAAAAAAATGGTTGCCATCCGCACACTAAATCAAACCGACTCACACAACCGACCTAGGGGCTAGATATTTATGCTTGGAACTTTGGTACTTGGCGCAATCTTATTAGGCATCATTTTCTACATCAGCCGCGCGGTCAAACTGAGTCAACGGCGCAATTTCATTCGCCACTACAAATTTCCTTCTGGGCTTTTGCAAAAATTGCAGCAGACGCATCCGCAGATTCAAGCCAAAGAATTTTCCTTGGTGGCCCAGGGGCTGCGGCAATTTTTTCTTTCCTACTTATTGTGTAACAAGCAATACGTGGCAATGCCATCGCGCATCGCCGATGATCTTTGGCACGAATTCATCCTCTACACCAAGCAATACGCTGAATTTTGCCAACAAGCGTTTGGCGAGTTCTTTCACCACACCCCAGCCGCCGCGATGGGCGCGCGCCGGGAAAGCAATACCGGCTTACGCCGAATTTGGTGGTACACGTGCAAGGAGGAAAATATTGCCCCGCGTAAGCCGCTTCGAATGCCGCTGCTGTTTGCCCTGGATGGCAAGCTAAATATCGCGCGTGGGCATTACTACACTTTGTCTGCCATGGCGCTGCTGGGCAAGCAAGAGCAAGCAGACATTGCAAACCAAACCACCGGTAGCTGTGGCGGCAGCTCCAATTCGGTCGACATTTTCAGTGATGATCGTGTGGATGGCGATACCAGCGGTTTTGGCGACAGCGGCGGCTCTGGCAGTGATAGCGGTGGCAGCGACGGTGGTAGCAGTTGTGGCGGGGGTGGCTGCGGTGGGGATTGACACCTGCTCTAAAAAATCTTCAGTTTTTCGATGAATTCTGAGCGCTCGGTGTAGTGCGCATTTTGGGCTAAATTTTGAGTCTGTTTGCGCAATCAATACGGCAATTGCAAACTAGCGTTCAACGCGGCGCAATCGCAGCAAAACGCGCAACACAAATTGGCGCCTACACACTTGCAAAACAGGCATTCGCCGTATTATTTGCAATATTCAAAAAGCATTGACCATTCACCATGACCTTTCCGAAAAACCCCTTGGCCTGCACATCGCGCACACTCGCTTTTTTGCTGGTACTCATCGCACCAGCCACGCAGGCACAGGGCAGACTTGAACTAGTCGATAGCAATCAAGTGCAAAAACACGCAGCGCAAACTTGGGCGGCACGCGGCGGCACATTGGAGATGAGCTTCAATACCGACCTAGTTCGCGAACTAGGCATCGCGCTCGGCGCAGACAATTTGCGCCAAGCGCAAGAATCAAGCATGTTCCCTCTGAGCGTCACCGAATCAGCCAGCATTGAATTCAGCGCGCCACAGGGTAACTTCGAGCGTTTTATCGGCGGTTCGCTACAATCCGCTGGGCGTTTTGAATGGATCCATGCAGGACAAACAAAAAGCTTTGCAGGCTTTAGCGCCCGCCCCAAACCCGGCACACCACGCGATCTAGAAATCCTTGACCGCGATGGCGTCGCTTGGTTTAGCAGCGACCACGTGCACTATGAACTGCTTGAAAACAAAACCCGACTCAGCATGCGCAATATGGACTTGCGGCTCACGCGCACGGCGGCACTTTGGTTGGGGAATGCGGCGCTTACCGGCCTAGCCGTGGGCTCGATGGCGTTTAACGCGCCGATCATTGCCGCTGCCGCGATCAATTTGCCGGCATCCTGCGCGAATCCGAGCTGGGCCGGCACGCTGTTGAACCCGAATCAACCCGCCGCTGGCAGCTATCAAACCGATGTCTTGCTGACTTCGATGGCGAGCTTGGAATACAAGCGCTGCGCCGGAATTTGCGATGGCCCCGGCGGCGAGCATGACGGATCGGCGGTGTTTGCGCCGAACGCCAGTTTGAGAAATAGCGATACCGACAGCACCAGCGATGTCCCCTGGAACGAAAAATTCAGTGGCAGTTTTGCCCCTTTTAACAACGATCAGCACCCGTTTTTAGTGTGGAACATTTACCGTATCAGCGACGCCGGGCAAATTGAGCACATCGCGCGTTCCGGCGTTAAGCATGCGTATTTGACCGTCAATGACGGCTGCACCGTCCAGTGTGACAACAACCACATTCTCGGGCGCAACTGCGGCGATGTTTATAGCTCGGGTAATAATGATGCCGCCATTGCCCTTGGGCCACGCAGTGAAATCGTTCCAGCGCTTGGCCTTTGGGCACGCTGTGGCTCAATTTATGACCGCAACTGCGATGGCGTGAACGACAACCCGGTTTTATCCAGCACCAGCAACCGCTTACTCGTGCCCGAATCAAAAATAAGCGACAACCACTACCAATATTTCTACGAAGGCTGGTACGTGGTGCGAGATGACGTCAACATCAAAAACACCATGGGTTCAAAGCAATTTACCCCAAGCTATGGCCCGATCTGGCGTGCCACTGACGAACAAGAGTTCATCCCCGGCCCAGTCATTGATCGATGGGTTGACCCAATGAATCCTGGCACCGGCAATATGAGCACAGAAGTCACTTTGATCAATGGCAGCGTAAAAGTCGCAGTACGCACGAAGTTATTGCCAAACTTCAATACCCGCTATGACTATGCGGTGATGAATATGGATTATTCCGACGCAAGCCTAGAAACACTTGACGCACTCAACACCCGACTGCTAAGCAGCGCTGGAATTAGCGGGTTTTCCGTACCCTCGAACCAGGCGTTGATCAGCAATATTTTGGTTAGCGATGGCGATGATGCGATCACCGATTGGGCCGAAGGCCGCGGCGGTTCCGTGCATTTCCGGGCGCGCACCCCAAACAGCGAACTAACTTGGGGCAGCCTGTACAGCTTTTCATTTGAAGCCAGCACCCCGCCCGTCGCTGGCAAAGTAGCCCTGTCCGGGCGCGGCTTGAGCGAGGATGTGCTGGTTGACCTGCTGGTGCCTGGAATCGATGAAAACCATTTGTTGATTGATGATTTTGAGTAGGGTTGTGGCGACGTAAAGTCGGCTTTACCGGGCCTTTTTAATGCGCTGATTAATTCCCAGAATTTCAAGTGCGCCCTGACGACGTGCTAGCCTCGCCCGATGCCGAGCGAAGCCGCGAAAAACCCATGAAGCCAGAAGACAAAGCGCGTGAGCAGATCGATCAGAAGCTGAGCCAGGCGGGTTGGATCATCCAAGACCGAAAAGAGCTCAAAATTGCGCTCTGTAAACTATTCCAGCCGCACCCGCATTCCCGCCCTCAACATCGGTGCCAAGGCTTCGCGCACTTTATCGAAGTACACATCTAGGTCGGCTTCCTGCTCAATAATCAAGCCACCCGCCAAGCGGCCGGGGCGCACTACGGTCAGTAACAGCTGCTGTTCGCTCACCGCCGGGCGCTCGCTGGTGATTTGCCGGTTTAGGCGTTCTAAAACGCTGTCGCGATCATTCGCGGCTTCTTCGCATAAGCCCAACAGCGCGGCATGGGAAACCTCCAAATCAACCTGTTCTTGCAGGGTTTTTAGGCCGGAAAGCGATTTTTCGCGCAGCTCGCTGCCGGCGTCCAAGGTTTCTAGTTGGGCGTTGACTTCCGCTTGCGCCTGTTCGATCCGCGTGATCGCCAATTCGCGGCCGTCGGCAATGAGCGCGAAGTTTCGCTCGCCGATCAACGCACACAGCGCGACGATTTCATCGCCACTATCCATGCGGCCTTGCGCGCTTTGCAGGGTATGCAAGCGGTCAATTGCGGATGACGCTTGGGCGTCACGCCGCAACGCCGACACGTTGGGTGCAATTTCCACGAGCATTTTACGCATTAAATCGTAAGCCGGGCCAAGCTGCGCTCGAGAACTGCGCAGTTCGGCGAGGTCAGCACCAATATCGGCCAATACCTCGCCTTGGGCGCAAAAGCCGCGCAGGAACGCGTCGCCTTCGCGAATCAGTGCCAACTGCTTGAGCTCGCTCAAGGCCTCACGGGCATCGTGTGAGCCCGCAAACGCACTTGGATTCGCCATGGAACTTAGTTCATTGCGCCAACCGTCCAACTCAGCGCGCAAGGAATTCGCCAGCGCACTGGCGTTATCGAGGGCAAATTTGCGCGCAAATAGCCCCTGGCCAAGCTGGGCTGCGCCCAACATATCGTCCGTTACGCCCAAGGGCGTGCGCACCAAAGTCACGCGCGGCCAAAGTGCGGCATTGGTGAATGCTTCGGCCGCCTCGGTTGGGCGCGCGGTGTGGCCATCTAAGCGTACGCTCAATTTGTTTGAGCTCACCAAACGCGCGGCGAGGAGCACAATTTCCAATTCAGGCCAACCAAATGGGCGCTGGCGAAAGCGCTGCACGACATCGCCCATGCTCAGCATTTGGCCAACGTGCAATTCAAAATACGCATCAATACGCTGCAAGGCGGCGATATTTTCCCCGGCAGGCAGTTCACGCCCGCCGAGCACCACGCGAATCATCGCGAGCGCTTCGCTTTGCTGATGCGCAATTTCATCGACATGCGAATGCACGGACTCAATCAATGAGCGCATCGCGCTATCGACCACGGCAGCAGGTTCGATGGCCGTCATCGTCAAACGCCTACCTGCAACAAAAACTTCAGCATTTTCAAAGGCATGCGCTAAATCCGACAGCAGCTCGATTTCCGCCGCTTTGTCGCCATCCTCTTGCCCGCTCACACCGAGCGCGCGCAGCTGACGCGCTCGGGAAAGCGCTGCTAGACGATCACTTAAATTTTGCACCGCACCGAGCTTTAGCAGCGCCTGCCCGCCGCCTTCGGCACTGCGCAGCACGGCGTGAAATTCATCAAATTCCGCATATTCGGGTGCTAATGGCGTCAACAACATCAGCGCTAATTCGTGGCTCGCGCTACCGTGCGCGTGGCTATCACACAGGCGGTTGTAGGCATACGCGCGGCCGTTGCGATATTCCAACATTTGGCGCGCGGCCAGCACGCCTTCAAAAAGCAAGTCCGCCAGCAAGCGCATGCGTTCGCGCAGGCTCAGGCTCACTTGCTCGCCTACGGACTGGCGCACCTGGGACTCCGGCAAACTCAATGCCACACCACCTTCCAAGCGGCGCAGCCAACCCGCCTTTTCCAAGGCACTCAGTGCTTGTGAGGGAATCACCGTTTCTCCTAATCGCGGTTGCGCGAGTTGTGCCAATTCGGTTTCGCTAAGGGTCGCCAAGCCCCCCAGTGGTGCCAATGCCAGCGCCGATAAAAGCTCAGCTTGCGCCGCTGGCAGAGTGGGTAGAGTGTCTTGCAACAGTTTCGCGGTGGCGGCTGGCAATTGCGAATAAAGCGGCCCAATTAACGCCGCTGGGCCTAACAGATCGACAGCCGGGCGGTGCGCATTGGCTTTTAACACCTCCGCTAGCAGGTTCAAAACGTGGATATCCGGCTGCGCCGCCAGAATGCGCGCCAACCACTCCAAGACACTGGATGAAAACGGGTGCGTAACCTCGGGCGCAAGTGCGGCCAAACTGACCGCCGCTAACGCATTCGGCTGTAGCCAACGCGCGTACAGCAAGGCAAGCGCATCTTTGGGCCCAAGCGCTACGCTGTGCACGCCCGCAGGCACCCAATCGGCCCAATCATGCAGCACACCAGCCAGTGCACTGCGCGCGGAAACGGCACAAGCGATACGGCCATGACTATCGCAGGCAAATCGGCTGAGCAGCGCCAGCGCATCGCGCATCAGCGCTTGATCGCCATCAAAAAGCTGATCGAAATCATCAATCAACACCAGCACGCGCTGTTGATTGCCTTCGTGCTCGGCTTGACGCATCAGTTGCTGCTGCAAATAGCTGGCGGGGTCGTGCGGCTTGGCGATCGCGGTTTCATAATCTTTCTCAGCGCGTTCCACCGGCTCATTCAGCGCGGCACTCAAGGCCTTAATCAAATCTTCACGCAAAACATCAGCGCTTTCCCGCGCGACTTGCCAGTCCGTCGCCGTACGCGCATGAAAACCACGCGAAAATTGCTCCAACGCGCCGCGATCTGACAGCCAGCGCTCCAATGCAGCGATTTCGATTGAATTGACCGATAATCCTTGCTCGCCATTGAACGAACGCAGTAGCGCCAAGGCCAGGGGCTCCACACCAAATCGCGCTTTCGCCTGCTGGGCTGCGAGCATTAATAAATGCGGTGGATGCTCACGCAAGGCGCGAAAATGTGAACTCAGCGCGGTGAAATGCGGCGGCCAGGTTAAATTCTCCAACCCATGCGCCAGCGCACTCAGCAAAGACGTTTTGCCCGTGCCTGCCGGCCCACAAATCCAGGAAACCGGTACCGGATCTGGCAATCGGCGCTGCCAGGATTCAAAGAAAAATCGCAGCACCGACGCACTACCCTGCGTCGGCAAAAACTGCTCCGGCAAGCTACCAAACGCGCCCACAAATGGATTGTTTTGCGGAACTTCGCCCTCAGCGCTATTCGCAAACGTTTCCGGGGCTTGTGGGTCGTTTAAGTAAAGATGGCGAAGCTGCATAAAACTCCTCAATGATGCGAATGGGCATTGAAGAAGGCTAGCGAATTTTTAACCTTGCTGCTCGGCTATTTGACCGCAGTCTTGGAATTGGAAACTACGTCACGTACTGGTTTTTTCAAAATCAGCGCACCTCATAACTAGCGCACCAGCCGCCCGCCGCAACGGAGTAACCTGGGTAGGCGTTGCAGGGCAAAAGCTCGCCGTCGGTGCGCGTGACGAGCCTGCAATTGCGGCAAAGCTGGCCGGGGGAATAGCTTGGGAACGCCGCTGCATCCACCAGGCGCGCATCAATTTTGTAACCCAAACTCTTTGCCGACACCGCTTCCTCCCGAAGTGGCGTCAACACCGGCGGCGCACAGCCTGCCAGCAGCGCGGTCGCGGTGATTTGAACAAGTACGGTGCGACGAGTGATCATAGTTGCGCCTAAAAAATTGGATGGAAGTCAAATTGAACAACAGCGTCAAATCATAGCGCGCTGCGTGCCTTGCACTCGTGAGCTTGACGGCAAAGTGCCGTAAACTTGCGCCGCAAACTCCCCGTTACAGGAAACATCATTATTCTTGCCATCGACTTATCGCACTTCGCGGACTGTGCTGCCATCATTTCAGAAGTTGGCAAAGAGCTCTACCAGTTGGGCTGGACGCCCGCGACCAGCAGTAATTTTTCCATGCGCATTGACGCGGAAAATATCGCTATTACGGTATCTGGACGGCACAAAGGCCGATTGACCCCGGAAGATGTGATGGTGATTGACGCCGCCGGTTTAGCTGTGGGTACAACGGCTAAACCCAGTGCGGAAACGCTGCTTCATACCCATATTTATGCGCGTTTCCCAGACGTAGGCGCGGTGTTGCACACGCACTCACGTGCGCAAACCTTAGCCAGCAAGCTGTTTGAGCCGGTCGGCCATATCGTGTTTGAAAACTACGAGTTGCTGAAAGCGTTTTCCGGGAATGTCACACACGAGATGCGTATGCCAGTGCCGGTGTTTGCCAACACCCAAGATATGCCAGCCTTGGTGCGCAAAATTGATGTCTTTATGGACCGTGAGCCCATTTGCCACGGCTATCTAATCGAAGGCCACGGCATTTACACCTGGGGTAAAACCATGGCCGAAGCACGCCGACATTTAGATGCATTTGAGTTTCTATTGGAGTGCGAACTAGAATTACTGAAGCTGCGCCCCGGAATCGCGTTGGCACTGGCAACGGCGGTAAAAGCATGAGCAAGTTACGAATCTTTAATGTGTCCGATGCGACGAATGTTTTATTTGAGACGCAAAACCCGGTCGCGATTACAGCGAAATTACGCGAGATTGGCGTTGGGTTTGAGCGTTGGCAAGCGGCGTTCGAGCTATTGCCCGGTGCCAGCCCTGAGTCTGTGTTGTCTGCGTACCAATCCGACATTGCAGCGCTCATGCAAGCAGGTGGCTATCAAAGTGTCGATGTCGTCAGCCTGCACCCTGAGCACCCGGACCGCGCTGCCATGCGGCAAAAATTCCTGAATGAGCATACGCACGCCGAAGATGAGATTCGTTTTTTTGTCGCCGGATCCGGGCTTTTTACTATCCATACAGCGGCTCGCGACGGCATAGATCAAGTTTTTGAAATCGAATGCCAGAAGAACGATCTGATCAATCTGCCGGCGGGCACGCAACACTGGTTTGATATGGGCGCAGCGCCGTTTTTCGTCGCTATTCGCATCTTCACGAATGCCAGCGGCTGGGTCGCGAATTTCACTGGCTCTGAATTGGCAGCGCAATTCCCGCGCTATCAGCGGCAATTGCTTTAGCGCCGCAGTTCACCAACTGCAGCGCTGCAGGCAAATCAAAGGCTAGTCAAGCCACCTAAATACGGCTGCAAACTCACAGGAATCTGGATGCTGCCATCGGCCTGCTGATGATTTTCCATTACCGCTACCATGGTACGACCGACTGCGAGCCCGGAACCATTCAGCGTGTGCACCAGCTCCGGTTTGCCTGCGGCATTACGAAAGCGCGCTTGCATACGCCGGGCTTGGAAACTTTCGCAGTTTGAACAGCTAGAAATTTCCCGATAGGAATTTTGCCCGGGCAACCAAACTTCAATATCGTAGGTTTTCGCGGCGGAAAAGCCCATATCACCGGCGCACAAGGCCATCACCCGATACGGCAGGTCAAGCAATTGCAAAACCTTTTCCGCATGCTGCAGCATCAATTCCAGCTGCGCATAGCTTTGTTCTGGCTTGGTGATGTGCACCAGCTCAACTTTTTCAAACTGGTGCTGACGAATCATGCCGCGCGTATCACGCCCGGCGCTGCCCGCTTCGGCACGAAAACATAAGCTGTGCGCGGTCATTTGCAGCGGCAGGCTGGCCTCGTCCAAAATTTCATCGGCAACCAAATTGCTCAATGGCACTTCAGAAGTGGGAATCAAAAAGCGCTCAGTCGAGATATTTTCTGCATCACTTTTGATCGCGAATAAATCATCTTCGAACTTTGGCAACTGCCCGGTGCCCTGCATCGCGCTGCGCAACACCAAATGCGGCACATTGACTTCTAAATAGCCATGCTGCGTAGTGTGCAAATCCAACATAAATTGCGCCAAGGCGCGGTGCAAGCGCGCTAGACCGCCTTTTAGTACGGTGAATCTGGCACCCGCAATTTTAGCCCCAGCTTCGGCGTCCAACATACGGCCGCGCGCGCCCAGATCGACGTGATCTTTCACAGCAAAATCAAAGGTTTTTGGCACACCCCAGCGGCGCACTTCGACATTACCGGCCTCGTCCAGCCCCGCCGGCACGCTGGCATGCGGAATATTGGGAATACGCAGGGAAATGGTCGATATCTCCGCCTGCACTTGACTCAAAACTTCCTCATTCGCCTTCAGTTGCGCTGGAATCGCCGCCGCTTGCGCCATTATCGCGTCGACCGACTCGCCTTTGCTTTTCGCTTGGCCTATGCTTTTTGCTAACTCATTGCGCAACTTTTGCAGGTTTTCAGTTTCCACTTGCACCTGCTTGCGCTTCGCTTCGAGTGCTTCCAGTGCTGGCGCATCAATGACGAAACCGCGCGTCGCCCGCAAGGTTTCGGTGGTTTCCGCCAATTTTTGACGTAATAAAGTTGGATCTAGCATGGCGCACAGACCTAATCGAAAAAGAGCGCGATTATTTCAGAAACGCCGAGCGATTGGGTCGCGATTTTGCGGTGCTGTTAAGTCGCTGTCACTCAGAACGAGTCGTTCCTAACTTTCCAATCGCTCAAACGCCGCATACCCCGACGCCACCCAAGCCCCGGCTACATCATGATTAAATCTAAAATTTGCGGCAACGCGCACTTCGGCGATCTGCTCGCCCGAATCATTGTGCGCACTCAGCAACGCATAGGGGTTATCTTCATCCGCCACGATATCCAACAAAACCCGCACGCGGCCTGCAGGTGTGGCAACTTTGGTGCTTTTATGTAGTGCTGCATGCGCCTGCTGTTCGTGCCGACGCAGCACTTCGGTCGCGGTTTTGACTAAAGTGGTGAATGCTGAAGTGTCGAGCGGTTTCGGGTTTTTCTTATCGCGCCCCATCGTCCATGGGCCGACCAAGCTCGGCTCGGACTCGCCGTCCATGGTCATTGAGACAGCCCAGCCATCGTCTTCTTCGTTTTTGATCACACGCGCGGTCCAACCGCTTTGCGACCACAGCGTTGCTTCCTGTACCACCGGCGATTCGAGTTCTTCGGCAAGAACCGTGTCAGAGTGTTCGGTTTGATTCACAACTCAACGCGCCGTTGTGCGCTTTGGAAAGCCAACCATACGCTGCAATTCTTCATCCCAGAGCTTGAAATTAACGCAGCGCAGGCTTTGCCAAATCGTCAAAGACGGCGCTTTGCGCAGCAGCGGATTCGATTCAAAGCAGGCGCGCAAATTGTAATTTGGGATGCGGCTGGCTAGGTGATGGATGTGATGATAGCCAATGTTGCCGGTAAACCAATGCAAGACCAGCGGCAAATCATAAAACGAGCTGCCCTCAATTGCCGCCTTCGACACGTCCCACTCTGCACCGCGCACCCAATAAGTCGTTTCAAACTGGTGCTGCACGTAAAACAGCCAAACACCAAGCGCGCCAGCAATTAACACGACTGGAATATGCACCCAAAGCACGGTTTGCCAGCCAATAAAATAACCCAGCCCAGCCGCCATCAGCACAATCATCACGTTATTCCACAGCACACTCGCCCATTCTTTTTTCCAGCTCAGCGGCATATCAAAGGGCAAGCGGTGCTTAATCACAAACTGCCAAACCGGCCCAAGGCCTAACAACACGGGTGTGGAGCGATATAAGCGATAGGCAAGTCGTTTTTGCCAACTGGACGCCTGATATTCGGCGACCGTCATGGTTTCCACGTCGCCTAATTCGCGGCGGTCCAAATTCCCCGAGGTGCCGTGGTGAATCGCGTGTGTCTTTTTCCAGTAGCCGTAGGGGAAAAGCGTAATTAAACCAAGCAGCGCGCCGACGGCGTCATTTACACGCGTGTTTTTAAAATACGAACCATGCCCGCAATCGTGTTGAAAAATAAAAATCCGAACGTATAAACCCGCCGCTGGCAGGGTTAACAGCAAGGTGATCCAGTAAGGCCAATCACGCACCACCGAAAAAGCCATCAGCACCCACAGCCCGATGAATACCGGCAGCGTGTTGGAAAGTTGCCAAATCGCTTTACCCAAATGCGGCTTGGCATATTTTGCGCATAACTGACGCAAAACGGAGGCTTGCTGACGCGACTCGATCGCTTCCGGGGTTGCTTTGGAAGCGCTACTCGATATTTCGTTCATTCAGAACTACCATAGATTCTAAGGCGCGTATTGTCTAGTTTGACGGCGCAGAAGTAAACGCGAATCAAAGCTGATTTTGCCTTTCAGTAGGCGAAGCTGAATCAAAAACGCGGGTACCGTCAAGGCTTTACAATCGCGCCATGTTGAGCGCTTCAACCCGCGCGATATTCCGCCTGTTCCAACCACGCCATGCGCCCGAAGCCACCAATATAACGCGCACTTTCGGTATGAAAGCGCCAAAAACGAAAATCATTCATCACCATGTAGGCACTCGCGCGCGGGTGATATTTCATAAATGCGCGGATATTATCTTCACTGCGCCCTAACTCTTCCACTTCGCCAACCAGAGTCAACCGTGGCTTTTGGAAGGCATCGCCATCATTTAAATTCGGTGCAATAAACAGGCTGCACTTTGGATTAACCTGCAAAAAACGCGAGTGTTCGGCTAAGTTTGAAAGCAAAAACAACACGTCTCCGTTAGCCAACGGCGCATAGTCGGCCATGTTGTTGTAGGGAAACATTTGATCTGAAATCGCAGCAATCACGCCACGGGTGTGGTTGGCAACTAAATCACGCGCTGGCTTTGCATAATTGGGCGCGCTGACAGGATTAGGTGTGCTCATCAAATTTAGAGTCCGTAAAAATTCTGTAATAAACAAATCAGGTGTCAAGGGTTCGTGTATTCACATGCGCCCATGCCACCAAAAACGCGTTTCACTAAGCCACAAGCGACGAACCCTCAGCACGCAGCTGCGCCTCGACAACCGCAAGTGCCGCCATATTCACCACGCGCCTGACGGTTGCGGATGGCGATAACACATACGCAGGCTTTGCCGCCCCCATTAATATCGGCCCAATTTCGACGCCGTCGGTCAAAACACGCACCAGATTAAAGGTGATATTAGCGGCATCAATATTCGGGAAAACAAACAAATTCGCGGCACCGCGCAACTTGGAATCAGGGAATATGCGATTGCGCAGCGCCTCGTCGAGCGCGGCGTCGCCGTGCATTTCACCCTCGACTTCAAGCTCAGGTGAGCGGGCATTAAGCAACACCAACGCTTCGCGCATTTTTCGGGCGCTGGCGTTTTCGTGCGTGCCAAAATTGCTGTGCGACAGCAGCGCCACCTTAGGCTTCACGCCAAATACGCGTAAACGCGCCGCCGCCATCAAAGTCGCGTCGGCAATTTGCGCGGCGTTTGGCTCATTGGCGACATAGGTGTCAGTAAAGAAATAAACACCCTTATCGCAAGCCACCGCGCTTAAAGCCGCATAGCCTTGGCAGCCCGGCTCTAGGCCAATGATGTCCTGCACATACTTTAGCTGGTTCATATAGCGGCCAACGACGCCGCAAATCATCGCATCCGCTTCACCACGATCAAGCATCACAGCGGCAATCGCGGTAGAGCGCGAGCGTACAATCGCTTTGGCATTCGCCTGCGTGATGCCTTTGCGCTGCAATTTGTTGTGATAGTGCATCGCGTAATCGTTATGGCGCGGATCTGAATCGATATTGGTCAGCTCAAAATGTTCGCCCGCTTTAATCCACAGCCCCGCACGCTCGCAGCGGCTGGCAATAACCTGTGGCCGACCGATCAAAATGGGGCGACATAGCCCTTCTTCGATCAGCGCTTGCGCCGCACGCAACACGGTTTCATCTTCGCCTTCGGCAAACACCACGCGCTTCGGATTTGCGCGCGCGCGATCAAACACCGGCTTCATCATCAGCCCGGTTCGGAACACAAACTGATTCAGCTTTTCAACATAGGCGTCCATATCCACAATCGGGCGAGTCGCGACACCGGATTCCATCGCCGCCTTCGCCACCGCAGGTGCCAAGCGCGTCAATAAGCGCGGGTCAAACGGTGGTGGAATTAAGTATTCCGGGCCAAAACACGGCGCTGCACCGGCATAGGCACGTGCGGCGATGTCGGAGACGCTTTCATGCGCCAATTGCGCAATCGTGTGCACGCAAGCAACTTTCATCGCCTCGGTAATGCGGGTTGCGCCAACATCGAGTGCGCCCCGGAAAATATAGGGGAAACATAGCGCGTTGTTGATTTGATTCGGATAATCCGAGCGCCCGGTGGCAATAATGCAGTCTGGCCGCACGCGTTTTGCATCTTCCGGGGAAATTTCAGGGTTCGGATTCGCCAAAGCAAAAATAATCGGCTTATCCGCCATGGTTGCCACCATTTCTGGCTTCAACACACCCGCTGCGGACAGCCCCAAAAATACGTCTGCACCTTTCACAACATCGGCGAGCACGCGCGCATCGGTTACCCGCGCATAGCGTGATTTATTTGGATCCATTTCTGCGGCACGGCCAACATAAACCACGCCCAGGCGGTCACAAACGGTAATATTTTCCAGTTTTGCACCGATTTGCACCAGCATGTCCAAGCAGGCAATGCCAGCGGCACCCGCGCCGCTGACGGCAAATTTGACCTCGGCTATGTTTTTACCGACGCATTCGAGCGCATTTTTCATACCGGCACCCACAATAATCGCGGTGCCGTGCTGATCATCATGGAATACCGGGATTTTCATGCGCTCACGCAGCTTTTGTTCTACGTAAAAGCATTCCGGTGCTTTGATGTCTTCTAAATTGATGCCGCCAAACGTCGGCTCAAGAGAGGCAATAATGTCGACCAGCTTATCCGGGTCCAATTCGTCGATTTCGATGTCGAATACATCAATACCGGCGAATTTTTGAAACAACATGCCCTTGCCTTCCATTACCGGCTTGGCTGCCAAAGGGCCAATCGCGCCTAAGCCCAGCACCGCCGTACCGTTGGTGATCACGGCGACCAAATTACCGCGCGCAGTCACTGCACTAGCTTGATTTGGATCCTCAACAATAGCCTCACAGGCGAACGCGACGCCAGGCGAATACGCAAGCGCCAAGTCCTGCTGCGTGGTCATCGGCTTGGTGGGTGCGACTTTTATTTTTCCAGGCGGATAAGCCCGGTGATATTCCAAGGCCTGCGTCTTCAGCTTTTCCAGCGCTTTTTGCTTATCTTGTAGGGATTTGTCGGATGCAGCTTTGTCTTGGCTCATGACCGGACCTATAGTTTTAAAAAGCGGGGCCGCTGAGGATAGCGTTAAGCGAAAAAATTCGCGCGCGATATTTTTTGAGTTTTTGATATGGGCATCATTCTGAAACAACATTCAGCTGGGTGCCATTCAAACAGATGGATCGTCATCCCCGAATGTTTTAGTCGGGGATCCAGCCTGCACTTGCGCAAAGTACAGCGAATTGCGATGGTGCAACGCCAGAACAAGCGCCCTGGATTCCCGCCAAAAGCACGCGGGAATGACGAACTCAGTGCGCCGTCGCCCCATTAAATTCGAATCAGCGAAAACTACCGAGATTTCCCTTCAGTTTGAATGGTGCCCCATTCAGCCTAGCCAGTTGCTAAAGCAAACGATGCTCAGTATATTTCCGCCTCTCGCCGTCCACGCGAGCACTGGTTTGGAGAGGTGGCAGAGTGGTCGAATGTACCTGATTCGAAATCAGGCGAAGGTGTAAGCCTTCCGTGGGTTCGAATCCCACCTTCTCCGCCAACTCAGCAAGTAAACTAGCCATATCAGCCGGTATGCGCCTCAGCTTTTCCACTTTCCATACGTGCCGCGACTATTCAAGCGGTATCAGAACAGTGGTAGAAATTAAAA
The DNA here is from genome assembly GCA_031409855.1 of Rhodanobacteraceae bacterium. Taxonomy (GTDB): domain Bacteria; phylum Pseudomonadota; class Gammaproteobacteria; order Xanthomonadales; family SZUA-5; genus JANNYA01. The sequence goes on from JANNYA010000240.1 coordinate 22,936, forward strand.
CGAAGCCACGCTTTGCAGCCGCTTTTCATGCACACAGCCGCATTCATTACAGGTGCGCCGTGCTACATCCGCATCAAACCGCTCAAACACCGCTTTGAATTGCGTTTCGATATTGCCTAGCGCAAATTGCTCTTGATAAATTTTATTACCGCAGTTCGGGCAATACCATTCAAGTGTGTCCAGTTCGTGCGCAAGTCGCTTGCGTTCAATCACCAAACCAATCGACGCGGGCGCGCGCTGCGGCGAATGCGGCACTTTCGCGGGCAATAGAAAAATTTCCCCGGCCTTAATAGCGATATCGCGCGCAACAGTATTTTGGCGGCCTGAAACGGCTTCGCGGATGCGCAACACCATGTCACCTTCGAGCTGATAGAAAAACTCTGGCCCTTCTTCAACGTGATAGTCCGTGCGCGAGTTCGGCCCGCCCACAACCATGCAAATGAAGTCCTGGTTTTGCCAGATCACTTTATTACCCACCGGCGGCTGCAATAGATGGCGGTGTTCAGCAATCCAACTGAGCAGCGAAAATGGCAATGCCGGAAACAGCGCGTCGGTCATTTAAGCACCCGGCTTATTGGAGGTAGGGATATTAGACGAATCGCCGCCGAGGGGTGCCGCAACCGCCGGAGCGGCAGTCGCGGCATCGAGGAGTTCAACCGTCATGCCTGGGCGTAGTTTCGATCCGCCTTCACCGACGACGACATCGGCTTCGGTTAAACCACTCAGCACCTCAACTTGGCCGCTACGGCGCGCGCCCAAAACGACGTCGACGCGCTCAACCGCATTTTTGCCGACTACTTTATATACATACGCTTGAGTGGCTTGCTGCAACACCGCAATTTCTGAAATTGCCAGGGCACTGCGCGTTTGCGCCTGCAGTTTTACGCTCAGCAACATGCCGGGCAGCAAGGTAAAGCTGCCGTCCTCAAGTTTAGGATTAGCAATTTTCGCGCGCACTTTAACAGCGCGCGAACTTGCGTCAATGCGGCTGTCTAGCGAGACCACTACACCAGAAAAGTCCCGGCCCCCGAACGCAGAGCTGCGCGCCACAACCAAATCGCCCACGTGCACCAGCGCAAGCTGATTTTCCGGGATAGAAAAATCCAACTTCAGTGACGCTATGTCATCCAAAGTGGTTATTGCCGTTCCTGGGGTTACCAATGCACCAGGTGAAACCATGCGAAAGCCAGTTACGCCCGAAAACGGCGCGACAATCACGCGATCACTTAGCCGTGCCCGAATCGCTTCGCTGCGCGCCCGCGCTTGGTCGCGCGTGGCGCCCTGGGTGTCCAATTGCGCACGCGTTACCGTGCCCTGTTTGACCACGGTACTGAGCCGCTCGTACTGGCGCTCTGCATCGACAAAGACCGCCTGCGCTTCTTTAAGCGCGGCAACTTCCGCCCTGCCCGTTAATTCGACCAGCACGTCCCCGGCATTCACCGTCGCGTTATCCGAAAAGTTAATCCTAGCAACGGTTTCCGTGACTTTCGCGCTGAGCGTAATGGATTCGTTCGCCGAGGTTGTGCCCAAGGCTGCGATTTCATCCACCCAGCTTTGCAGGCTCAATGGCGCTCGAAAAACTTGTACAGGCGGGCCAGCGCCCGGCCCCGCGCCCGGCCCAGCACGCGAAGCATTGGGTGGCTCCGATCCGCCGCAGGCGACTAGCGCTGCAAGTAAGAATGTAAGAGTGAAACACTTGATGGAATATATTTTCATAAGCTCAAGTTTACGCAAACGTGCGCATAAGCGCTGTCAATTATTTCCCAACAAATCCAATGCCACTTTGACAGCTCGGGCACTCAGCGTTTAGCTTCCACGTCTTAGCATTTACGAGAAATCCATGTCGATTACCCCGGAAACGATTGAGCACATCGCCAAATTAGCGCGATTGGGGCTTGATTCCACGCAAAAGGCCGCCGCAGTCACCCAGCTTGAGCAAATGTTGGGCGTGTTCGAGGCACTTAATGCCATTGATGTGACTAATATCGCGCCGCTATTTCATCCGAGCGAATTAGCGCTAACGTTGCGCGCAGATCAAGTGACTGAGTGTGATCAACACGAGGCGTTTCAAGCGATTGCGGCGGATATCGGCGGTGATATGTATTTGGTGCCGAAAGTATTGGAGGCGGGCTAAGCCATGAGCAACACATTAGACCTCGCCTATTTTCAGGCGGAAAAGGCGCGTGGTGTCAGCGCGACCCAATTGGTTGAGCAAGCAACTCTGCGTGCGCAGGCGGCACTACCACTCAACGCGTTGATTACTGAGTCGTTCGAGTCGGCGTTGACCGCAGCCGCGTCGGTGGCAAGTCAACACCCGTTAGCTGGCATCCCGATGGCGCATAAAGATTTGTTCTGTACTTCCGGCATTCGCACCAGCTGCGGCTCAAAAATGCTGGCGAATTTTGTGCCGCCCTACTCGGCCACGATTGTGGAAAAACTTGATGCTGTCGGCGCGATTTCAATTGGTAAAGCGAATATGGACGAGTTCGCCATGGGTTCTGCGAATGAACACAGCTACTTTGGTGCGGTGTCCAACCCTTGGGATTTAAGCCGTGTACCGGGTGGTAGCTCTGGCGGTTCAGCGGCGCTGGTGGCGGCACGCGTGGTGCCCTATGCCACCGCAAGCGATACTGGCGGCTCAATTCGCCAGCCCGCAGCATTTTGCGGCGTGACTGGCTTTAAGCCCAGTTACGGCCGGGTATCGCGCTATGGCATGGTGGCGTATGCGTCCAGCCTGGATCAAGCGGGCGTGATTGCCCAGTCTGCGGCCGATTGTGCAGCGGTTTTACAAGTCATGGCCGGGCACGATGTGCGTGATGGCACGTCGCTAGATTCGCCGGTACCGGATTATCAGAAAGCGCTGAGCGGATCGATATCCGGCTTAAGAATAGGCTTGCCACGCGGCATTTTTGGCGGCGCACAAGCGGGCTTGGATCCTGCCGTTTTAGTAGCGACTCGTTCAGCGCTGTCCGGTTTGGAAAAATTGGGTGCCGTGCTGGTTGATATTGATTTGGCTCACCTGGACGCCGCACTCGCGGCTTACTACGTAATTGCTCCGTGCGAAGCCAGCTCAAACTTGGCGCGCTTTGACGGCGTGCGCTACGGGCACCGGTGTGCAAACCCGAAATCACTCAATGACTTATATCTGCGCAGCCGCAGTGAAGGTTTTGGACCTGAGGTGCAAAAGCGGATATTACTCGGCACCTATGCGCTGTCTGCTGGCTATTTCGATGCGTATTATTTGCGTGCACAGCGAGTGCGGCGTTTGATTGCGCAGGCGTATCAGGCGGCGTTCGCGAATGTGGATCTGATTGCGATGCCAACGACGCCGACGGTTGCGTTTGAAAAGGGCCAACAGCAAAGCAATCCGCTCAGTGAAATATTGGCCGACATTTTTACCGTGGGCGTCAATCTAGCTGGATTGCCCGCAGTGAGTATTCCGGCAGGGTTTAGTAATGGCCTACCGATTGGTTTGCAGCTGATTGCGCCGCATTTGGCGGAAGAAAAACTCATTTGCGCCGCACACCAGTTTCAACTGCACACCGAGTTTCACCGTGTGGCACCGCCTGCGTTCAATGGAGCACAAGTATGAGCGCCACATTTGAAGCGGTGATTGGTTTAGAAGTCCACGTCCAATTAGCAACCAAAAGTAAGATTTTTTCAGGCTCCGCCACCCGGTATGGCGCCGCACCGAATGCACAAGCCAGTGCGGTTGATTTAGCCATGCCTGGCACCTTGCCAGTAATGAATGCTGCTGCCGTTGCAATGGCGGTGCGTTTTGGTTTGGCCGTAAACGCGCAAGTGGC
>JANNYA010000241.1:0-12712 GCA_031409855.1 Rhodanobacteraceae bacterium
TTTTGTTTTTTCTGCTAATCAAATTTTAAGTGATTGTTTATGCTACAGGCACTTCGCGATAAATCTACTGGCTGGATCACGATAGTGATACTGGGCTTCTTGGCATTTTTGTTGATTCTGTCAGGCCTGCAGGGTTATGTCGTCTCCAGCACCGATGTATCTGCGGCAAAAGTTGGGGGCGAGGAAATTTCAACGGCCCAGTTCAGCTCCCGATATCAGGAATCGCGTGCGCAGTTTGTTCAAGGCGGCCAAGACGACGCCGCATTCGATACCGCAGAGCGCAGGCGCGAAGTGCTTGATGCGATGGTCTCGGAAAAGTTGTTAGAGCAAGCGGCGAGTGATGCTGGTCTTGTGTTTTCGCTACAAGCGATACGCGAGACTATCGCGAAAGACCCGAATTTTCAGAAAGAGGGCAAGTTCGATAACGCGACGTTTTTGAGTCTGCTTGCCGCAAATCAAATGAGCGAAGCCCAATACGTGCAACGTTTGACGGACGCCTTGAAAAAAAATGTATTACGAAATTCAGTCGGCGCTTCGGCGCTCGTCAGTGAGCGGGATATTGATCAGTTCTTAAAAATACGCGATCAAACCCGAAGCTTTCGGTTCGTCACTCTTGATGTCAATGATTTGCCGGTGCTCGCCCAGCCTACCGAGGCTGAGTTAAAGGTTGCTTTTGATACCAATAAAGCAAAATATATGAGCACCGAATACGCCGATTTTGAATATGTGCGTGTTCAAGCTGCGCTGCTGCCAAAGCCAGTTGCTACCGAAGCAATCTTGCAAAAGCGCTACGATGACCAAGTAGCGCGCTTCAAAACCGCTGAACGTCGCCAAGCCGCACACATATTGATCGAAGTTGAGGGTGGCGCAAATGCTTCAGCTGATAAGCAAAAAGCCGCACTTGCCGTCGCTACAGGAATACTTGAGCGCGCGCGCAAAGGCGAAGACTTTGCCGAGCTAGCGCGTGCCAATTCAAAAGACTTGGGATCCGCAAATCAGGGCGGTGACTTAGGGTTTTTGGAAAAGGGTACGAGTGAACCCGCATTTGAAAATAAATTATTTAGTATGAAAGCGGGTGAGATATCAGAGCCGGTATTGACCTCGCAGGGCTATCACGTCATCAGAATCGGCGAAATTGAGGCAGAGCGAGTAAAAACCTTCGCCGAAGCGCGTGCAGATCTGGAATCAGAATTTATAACCCAAGAATCGGACGCGGCTTTTAATAAGCTCAGTGGCGCTATGGTCGATGCGGCAATCGCTGACCCGCGTTCTTTGGGTGCAGCGTTGAAAGCTGCCGGTGTAGCACCCGGACGAAGCGGCATGATCAGCGCCACAGGCCAACTTGAGGCGGCAACGCCCGTCGCAGGTGCTTTAGAGTTTGCTGGCAAACCAGAATTACTCAAAGCGGCATTCTCCGCCGCTGTGCTAGAACGTGGCGTCAACAGTGAACTGATTACCGTTGCGCCCGGTGATGCCGTAATTCTGCGACTGGCACAACGTAAGAAAAGCGAGTTGAAGTCATTTGATACGGTTCGAGCAGACGTGCTTCAAGTGTTAGCGGCGCAACGCCAGACTGAAGCGCTAAAAGCCAAGGCGGCAGACGCAATCAAAGCACTGACAAATGGCAAGACTTTCGATGTAGTCGCTGCCGATTTAAAGAAAACCATCGAAATTGCCGACAACGCTGGCAGAAATGCAGCAAATCGTGATCCAGTACTTAGTGCCGAAGTTTTTAAAGCCGCGCGTCCCATTGCGGCTAAGCCGGTGCGATTTAGTGCGATATTATCGCCGGATCGCGTGGTTATTGTTGAGCTAAAAAGCGTGACCGACGCTGATCCGAAATTAGCAGACAAGGCAACACGTGATGGTATTCGCCAACAGCTAAGTTATGAGGTTGCGGCTGCGGAATTGGAGGGCTTGGCTGCCTCATTACGTTTGGCCGCAGAGGTATCTTTGCACGAAGATCGCTTGAATCAATAGCGGGCGATAATTCGGGCGTCCGGCTTTTGTACTGGTCAAGTTTTTTCGCACACATTGATAGGTTGTTTTAGTTATCCAATTGTTGCTCAAAAGCATTTGGCGTCATGTAGCCTAAACATGCACTTGCCTGATTCTGCATCGTACTCAACCCCGCAGCACCATTACCGCTCTGCCGGAAGCGGTGCGTACATCCTCAATGCGCATGCGCTCAGACCATTCCGGCGCTTGCGTGCGGCGATCAAAGATCACCAAATAGCCTTCCGATAAACCTAATCGTGTCAGATAGCGCTCGGTTTGTTCCAAGCCATCAATAAGTGGGTCTCCTTGCTTGTCATTCCAGACTTTCACTTCAATCGCCATTTGCTGCGCACCATAAATCAGCAGCAAATCTAGACGCCCATAGCCCGCCGCATACTCTCGCTCGATTCTGCCGCCGCCATTGATGACACGCTGCAAATAAGCCATCAGCACCAGATGTGGCGCGGCCTCGTGATACGGTGCGGAGCGCATCATCACTTCGCCATCTTTTAGCCAAAACGCTTGGAAGTTCAGCAAGAACTGACGCGGGTTGAGGCAGCCATCAGCGTCTTGCCAGCTTGGCCGAATATCCTCAGGATGAATGTTGGTTTGCGCCACACGACTCAACACACGCGGCAGCACTTCGGCGTAAATCGAATTCGCGGGCAGCAGCGCTTTGCTGCTCTCGTCTCGACGAATCAGGCCCAAATCAAACACGTATTGTTCGTCCGAGGCATCGCCTTGGATGCGTGCGCCCATCAACATCGGCTCAATCACCCGCCGCACGCGCTCCTCTTTTAGTTTGTCGGTAAGCTGATCTAAGTGCGTGTCATTACGCAAAATCAACGCTTCGCGTGCGGCGCGTAGGCGTTCTAGGTTGATTTCTTGTGTGCGATCTAGGTTGGCCTTGGTTTTCCATACCGCTTGTTCGGCCAGTGCGTTGACTAACCAGGGTTGACCTTGCGTCGATTGCCAGGCCAGCTCAAGTGCATCGTCAGTGAAGATTTGACCAGTCGCATCCGTGTGCTGCTGATACAGCGCCACCAATTCTGCGCGCGAGAAATCGCCTAGGCGCAGGCTTTCGGCTTTAATATTAAAAGCGCTGCCGCCGGTTATCACTTCACCATCCGCCGTGGTCATTCGGTAGTCACGCACATCGCGCACTCCGCACAGCACCACCGTTTGCGGGAAGAAATTCGGCCGATCCGTGTAACCGGCACGGATTTGGCGTAATAAGGAAATTAAGGTATCGCCGACGAGGGCGTCGACTTCGTCTAACAGCACAATAAGCGGCTTATCCGAGCGCTCACTTGCCATGCGTAACAACACGCGCAAACGGCTGCCATCGGCGGTATCCGAGGCGAGGCCATCCGCTTTAATACCTATCTTGAGCGTGCGCTCGATTTGCTCGCTCAAATCCGTCGTAATCACCGCCATCGCCGCAGCAACATTGCCGCGCATCGCCTGCGCAGATTCAATATTCGCGTACACCACGTTGTACTCACCCGCCGCATTCAGCGCATCGCGTAAGGCCAGCAGACAGGTGGTTTTTCCGGTTTGACGGGGTGCGTGTAGCACGAAATAGCGCCGCTGCCCAATCAAGGCGCGCAGCGAATCCAGATCGACGCGGGAAAGCGGATCAAGCATGTAATGCAAATCAGGCGTTGACGGCCCGGCAGTATTGAAATGTTTTTCCATGCGCAGGAGTGTAACGCGTCGGGCCGAGGGCACGCGATTGAGCTACCAACGCGAAAGCAACTTGGAACGCACGTTTATTCAGGACTTGACCAATCAAAGTTGCCAGCATGGCAAGGTGGCAACGTAGTCAGCCACTATCAGTCACCTGCTAGCACTTGCACGCACACCTCTGTAGGCTTGTCGGGTTAATTTGAGCGCGGAATTATTGCCATGCAGCCCAATTTGTATGATCCCGCGATTGCGCAACTTGATGCGCCTGGACGCGAACGAATGCTGGCAAAGCTGGCACCGGAAGATGCTCAGCGAGTTCGGCGTTGGCTGGATTCGCTGGCGCAGGCGACGCAAGATGGAAGCGAAAATGCTGTGCCCGCACCGCCAGGCGCTTATCTGGACGCAGCGCAACAGCTAAATAATGCCATTGCGCAAGACAATAGTGCCGCAAGCGTTGGCCCCTATCGCCTACTTGAGCTTTTGGGTGAAGGCGGCATGGGTAAGGTTTATCTGGCTGAACAAGATCAGCCTAGACGTCGTGTGGCACTAAAGTTGATGCGCGTCTCAGGGCTAGAGGCGCTACGACGCTTTCGTCTTGAGGCAGAGGTGCTTGGGCGCTTAGAGCATCCGCACATTGCCCGAATTTATGAGTCGGGTGTAGCTCAAGCACATGGTTTAGAAGTTCAGGGCTTAGATTTGACCAGCTCAGGTGTGCAAACACCCTACTTAGCGATGGAGTATGTCGCTGGATTGGAACTATTCGCGCACAGCGAGCGTGCGCAGCTAACGCTGCGGGCAAAAATTCAACTATTGGCAAGCATCGCTGATGCCGTGCACCACGCACATCTGCGCGGCGTTGTGCACCGTGATTTAAAACCGGCCAATATTTTGATAGATGAACGTGGCGAGCCCAAAATTCTAGATTTTGGAATCGCCCATGTTCTACAAGAAGGGGGCGCAAGCGTTGCCATGCAGCCAACACGCATGACGCGTGAAGGTCAGCTCATTGGCACTCTGGCCTACATGAGCCCCGAGCAGCTGTTAGGCACCCAAACCCATGTCGATGTGCGCACGGATGTTTATTCTTTGGGCGTAATCGCCTACGAATGGCTGTGTGCGGCCTTGCCCTACCCAAGCGATCAGCTGTCAACGTTGGCGTTAATTCGCTGTATTGATGAAAACGATCCCGAACCCATCAGTAATGTGAACCCGGCGGTGCCTGCAGACTTGAGCATGGCGATTATGAAAGCGCTGGATAAGGATCTGTCGCGCCGTTATGGCTCGGCAGGCGAGTTCGCCGATGACTTGCGGCGCTTTCTTGCGAATGAACCGGTGCGCGCACGCGCGGCAACGTTAAATTATTTGGTGAAAAAGTTTGTCCGGCGAAATCGTTTGTTGGTAGCATCAACAGCGCTTATTGTGCTGACTTTGCTTGGCGCATCGTTTGTTTCCTACCAAAGCGCACAAGTTGCAAAACGTGCGCAGCGGGAGGCTGAAAATAAAACTCAAGAAGTACTAGCAGTCAATGATTTTGTCGAAAGCATGTTGCTATCTGCTGACCCAGAGCGCGCCGATGGCCGAAAATTAAGTATGGAAGAGTTTTTGGATGGCGCACGCACATCCATGGCGGAGCTGAGCGGCGCGCCCCAAGCGCAGGCGCGGGTTGCTAGCTTGGTGGGCCAAGTGTATTCACGTTTAGACCAATCAAGCTCGGCAATTGCCCTCTATAAACAAGCAACTAGCGCGAATTTACGTGCGCCACAGCCATCCACTGAGCTAGCTGCAGACCTTGACATTTTACTTGCCGTTGAACAGATGCGCCAGGGCCAAGAGGCATTGGCGTTGGCAAGACTTACGCCACTTTGTAAAAGTATTGAAAGCGACTTCGGTGCCAAGCATCGCTTGTTTCTGGTGTGCAACAGCGCGTTGGCGCAAGCCTGGGATGCCAGCGGCGACGCGGAAAACTCGACAGGTGTAGCTACGTATGCGCTAGCACATGCGGGCAGCCGCGCGCAGTTCCCAGATGAACGCGCCGATCTTGAGTTTAATTTGGCGCATTCCTATATTCAAAATGGCGAGGGTGTAAAAGGCGAAATTATTTTGCGCGATTTGCTGGGCTTTGAGTTGACGCGCAATGCGCCAGAATCGGCGACGGTTTTGGGAACAAAAAAGGCGCTCGGTCAGGCGCTGCAACGGCAAAATCGGCTGCCTGAGGCCATTGTTTTGTACCGAGAAGTTGCGTTGGGACGGACAAAACTTTATGGGGCAAGTAATCCGAGCACGTTGCGCGCACAGTTTCAACTCGCAGCGGGTCTAGTCAGTGCAAAAGAATTCACCGAAGCGCAGCCGATCCTAGCAGAGGTAGTGCGCTTGGCTGAAAACCGTGTGTCGACCCGTTCCGACTATTTCGCCGCTTTAAATGTGCTGGCACAAATTTACCGGCAAACGCAGAAATTGCCGCAAGCGGAAGCGAACTATCGAAAAGTTTTGGCAATGGAGGCGCAGCTCGGTGAAATAACTAGCGATACGCTTATGGCCAGGGGCGGTTTAGCGATGGTTTTGACCGAGGCGGGTAAGCTCAATGAAGCGAAAGTAGTGTTTGACGAGGCCATCAAACTTGCACCTGGAGTCATGGGTGAAAACCACATTTATCTCGCAACACTGGCCAGCAGCGCTGCTGAGTGCGCGATCCTACAACTAAATCGTGCCGCCGCCCTTGGCCTGCTCGATGTCGCGGTGCCAAAATTGTTAAGCACCTATGGCGCTGAGCACCCGCGCACATTGGAGGCGCAAGCGCGCTTAGTGCGTGCGCAAGCGTTGCGCTGAGCTGCCGGTCGGCGTGCTGAGTTCCGGCGCGCTCGCGTCCAAAAGGAGTGCGGCATTTGCTAGCTCTAGCTACAAACTGGCACATTCGACAACTTAATTTTAACTGCGGCCTGGCCGCGGAGCCGTCATGACTGAATCTGCCTCCCCGCCGGCCAACCCACAAGACTACAAAGCCACGCTGCAATTGCCGGAAACCGCGTTTCCAATGAAGGGTGATTTGGCGAATCGCGAGCCTGCCGCACTGAAAGTGTGGGCGGAAAACGACTGGTATTTTGCCATTCAGCGCGCCACGGCTGAGCTTGATGGCAAGCCGCGTCCGCGCTTTGTGCTGCATGACGGCCCGCCGTATGCGAATGGCGATATCCACATTGGCCACGCGGTCAATAAAGTGTTGAAAGATATTGTGGTGAAGTCAAAATTACTGAGCGGTTTCAACGCGCCGTATGTTCCGGGTTGGGATTGCCACGGCCTGCCGATTGAAGTGGCGGTGGAAAAGAAAGTCGGCAAAGTCGGCGCGAAAATTGACGCGGCGACATTTCGTGCGGAGTGTCGAAAATTCGCGGCGGTGCAAATCGACAAGCAGCGTGAAGACTTTAAGCGTTTGGGCGTGCTGGGCGACTGGTCCAATCCGTATCGCACGATGGACTTTAACTACGAAGCGAATCAGGTGCGTGCGCTAGCGAAAATTTTTGCGAACGGCCACATTGTGCAGGGTAAGAAGCCGGTCAATTGGTGTTTTGACTGCAAAAGCGCGTTAGCCGAGGCCGAAGTTGAATACGCCGACAAAGTTGACCCGGCGGTGGATGTGATGTTCGCAGTTGCTGACGCCGACAAGCTAGCGGCGGCTTTTGCCTTGACTGCAAACGTCACCGATGCCTACGCGGTGATTTGGACCACAACGCCGTGGACCTTACCTGCTAACCAAGCCATTTCGGTCAACCCAGATTTGGCTTATGCCCTGGTGAAAACGCCACGCGGGCATTTGATTTTGGCCCAGGCCTTGGTGGATCGTTGCCTGAAGCGTTATAAACTTGACGGTGAAGTCGTAGCGATTACCAGCGGCGATCGCTTGGAGCACTGTGATTTGCGCCACCCGTTTTATGACCGCGCCAGTTTAATGATTACCGGCGCGCACGTAACTGCTGAAGATGGCACCGGCTTGGTGCACACCAGCCCGGCGTATGGATTAGACGATTTTTACGCGCTCAAACGCTACACCGAGGAGGTGTTGAACCCGGTGCAGGCGAATGGCCGCTATGAAGCAGAATTGCCGATTTTTGGCGGCATGAGCACGGCAGAGGCGAACCCAAAAATTGTCGAGCATTTGCGCGAATTGGGCATGTTGTTAGCCGATTTCCAATATCCGCATTCGGTCGCGCACTGTTGGCGGCATAAAACCGCCACCATTTTTCGCGCAGCACCGCAGTGGTTTATCTCGATGGACAAAGCCGGGCTGCGCGATACCGCAATGGCGGAGATCAAAAACGTGCGCTGGATTCCTGGCTGGGGCGAGGAGCGCATTGTCGGCATGATTGCGAACCGGCCGGACTGGTGCATTAGCCGTCAACGCACTTGGGGCGTGCCGATTGCGATTTTCGTGCATAAAGAAACGCTGTTGCCACACCCGCGCACCGTTGAGTTGATGGAGCAAGTCGCGCTGAAGATGGAGCACAGCGGCATTGATGCCTGGTTTGATTTAGACGCCGCCGAGCTGTTGGGTAGCGAAGCCGATGACTATCAAAAGACGCCGGATATTTTGGACGTGTGGTTCGACTCGGGCGTTAGCCACAGTTGCGTCGTCGATGCGCGGCCAGAACTTGGCCCGGCACCGGCGGATTTGTATCTGGAAGGCTCGGATCAACATCGTGGCTGGTTCCAATCTAGCCTGTGTGCCTCAGTGGCGATGCACGGGCGCGCACCGTATCGCCAAGTATTGACACATGGATTTACCGTCGATCAGTTCGGCAAAAAGATGAGCAAGTCCGCTGGCAACGTGGTCGCGCCGCAGGACGTGATTAAGCTAATGGGCGCGGACGTGCTGCGGCTGTGGGTGGCAGCGACGGATTACAGCGCTGAGATGAATGTCTCCGATGAAATTCTCAAGCGCGTCGGCGAAAGTTACCGCCGTATTCGCAATACCTGCCGCTATTTATTGGCGAATCTGGATGGCTTTACGCCGGAAATGGCGCTGCCGCACGACGGGCTGCTGGCAATTGATCAATGGGTGCTGGATCAGGCACAGCAGCTGCAGGCGCAAATTGAATCAGCGTATGAAAACTATCAGTTTCATCAGGTGTATCAGCAAGTGCACGAGTTTTGTTCGGTCAAGCTGGGTTCGCTGTATTTGGATGTACTGAAAGATCGGATGTACACCCTAAAAGCCGATTCCATCGCGCGCCGATCCGGGCAAACTGCAATGTTTCATGTGATCCACGCCCTGGTGCGCTGGATTGCGCCGATTTTGAGCTTCACCGCCGAAGAAATCTGGCGCCATATTCCCGGCGCACCCGCACAAACCGGCGGTTTAGGCAGTGTCTTCGTGCAGACTTGGTATCGCGACATTCCGGCATTGCCGACAAATGCGGCGCTGAATGCAAAAGACTTTGCGCTGCTAGGTGAGTTGCGGGAATTGACCACCAAGGCGCTGGAACCGCTGCGCGCGGCGAAGCTGATTGGCTCGGGGTTGGATGCTAGCTTGACTGTGTACATAGGCGATGCGCCACTCGCGACGTTGCATAAGTTAAGCGATGAGCTGCGCTTTTACTTATTAGTGTCAGACGCACAGCTGGCACCGATGCAAGTTGCACCAGCGGGCACGACGTTTGCAAGCACCAGCGCCGGTGAAATTGCGGTTTTAGCGCGTGTCAGTCACGACCCCAAATGCGCGCGCTGCTGGCACCACCGCCCGGATGTCGGCCGGCACACAGCACACCCTGAGCTGTGCGGGCGCTGCATTGAAAACGTCGATGGCGCGGGGGAAGTGCGTGCCTATTTCTGAGCCCCACAGTTCTGACGCAACATTTGCCGAGCCGCTGAAGCCAGGCTGGTATCTGGTGCTGGTGGCGCTGGCGCTTGTGTTGCTAGCAGCGGATCAGTACACGAAATGGCTTGCGATTCAGCACTTAAGCTATGGCGTACCGGTGCCGGTACTTGAGCCCTGGCTTAATTGGACGCTGGTACATAATTACGGTGCCGCGTTTTCATTCTTGAGCCAATCCGGCGGCATGCAGCACTGGTTTTTTGTCAGCATCGCGGCGGGTGCCGGGATCGGATTGCCGATCTGGATTTCGCGGCTAAAACGCGACGAACGGGTGTTGAGTCTGGCCCTGACTTTGGTGTGGGCGGGCGCGGTCGGCAATTTGATTGATCGCTTGCGTTTTCGCTATGTGGTGGATTTCATTCACGTGCACTGGAAAGAGGTATGGAACTATCCGGTGTTTAATGTCGCGGATTCGGCGATTACCGTCGGCGCGGTGTTACTGATTAGCTACGAATTGCGCAATTGGTGGCGGGGCCGAAAGAGCGCTTGAGCTGGACTGCATCCCAATAGCAATAACTTAAAGAAATTCTGCTTTGAATTCGTCACCGCGAGTTTTCCGCCAAAATTAGGCTTTTGTGTCACCATGAACATAGAATCGTCACTGCGAGGAGCGAAGCGAAGCGACGTGGCAGTCTTAGTCTCGCGGCTGAGATTGCTTCACTGCGTTCGCAATGACGAAACGATGTTTGCCCAGCTACGTTAATAGCATTGGGCTGCATCCAGGTGTGGTCAAGCGCCACACCTGGACTCGCTGCTAACCGCGCAGCTTAGCGACTACTTCACGTACCCGCGCGCCCATAAGTTTCGCAGTTTCTAAATCGCCTGCCGGAATATCTTGTGGCGGGCTGGTTGGGCCCACCTGCGCCATGGCGCCCGAATTGGAGCCTATGCGATTCAATTCGCCGTTGTTCAATAGCGGCTGGCCAACCCAGATCATGCCCAACTGCATCGATAAGGTAATAAAGTACTGCAGCGTGGACAGCTTATCGCCACTCAAGCTTGCCGAGCAGGTAAAGCCAGAGGCCACTTTGTCTTTCCAACTGCCGCTAAACCAACGCTTGCTGGTGGCGTCGGCGAATTTTTTGAACTGCCAGCTCGCCATGCCCATGTAGGTGGGGCTGCCAAAAATGACGCCATCGGCTGCGTCTAAAACCGCCCACTGTGCCTCGCTTAGATTGCCCTCGCTATCTATGGCAATCAGTTCGGCGTCCGCACCGGCGGCGACAAATTCTGCAACTCGTGCCGTGTGGCCGTAGCCGGAATGAAATACAACTGCAATTTTGCTCATGTGATTTACTCGCTATTTTTAAGAAAAATGGAGAACAGTTTGAAAAGAATGCGGCTACGGTGCTAAATCAAAAACAATGACTTCGGCATCGTTGCCATCAGTCAAAGTCAATGCTTTTTCATTGCTCAGCAACAGCGCGTCGCCTGCAGCTAAGGGCACCGCATTCGCGTTGAGCGATCCGCGCGCGACAAAAACATAGCCCAAGCGTTTTGGATCAAGCTTTAGTTGGTGGGCTTCGCTGCCATCAAATAAGCCCGCGTACAAGCGCGCATCGGCGTGGATCTTCACGCTATTCAATTCGCCATCTGGGCTGACAACCAAACGCAGCACCCCCCGCTTATCCTGCGCGCTGAAGCTTTTCTGCTCGTAACTGGGCGCAATACCTTGGGTGTTTGGCAACAGCCAGATTTGCAAAAAGTGTGTTTCTTGCGTTTTCGCATGGTTATATTCGCTGTGTTGAATGCCGCTGCCGGCACTCATGCGCTGCACCTCCCCGGGCACGATGCTGGCGCCATTGCCTAGTGAATCTTTATGTCCTAAGGCGCCGTCCAGCACGTAGCTGATGATTTCCATATCCTGATGCCCGTGCGTGCCAAAACCTGCACCTGCAGCGATACGGTCTTCATTGATCACGCGCAAATTTCCCACGCCCATATGCTTGGCGTCTTGATAGCCAGCAAAACTGAAAGAATGGAAACTCTTTAGCCAGCCATGATCGGCATAACCACGTTCGTTCGATTTGCGTAACGTCAGCATAAAAATCCTTAAAAGCAACCGTGCGCCGGGATCGGCTCAATGCGTGTCTAGTGTGTGCCCGCTAAATAAAATTAGAGCGCACGCTATTGCTGGCATCATTCAAATAATTTCAATGATCGGGACGCTTCCCAATGCCAAATGCGCAAGCAATCACACCGGATGCGATTCGGATGGTCGCTAAAATTGCCGAAACCGGCAGTATGGCGGCAGCCGCTAGGGCGATGCATTTAGTGCCCTCGGCGCTGAGCTATCGCGTGCGGCAACTAGAGCGGCAACTGGACGTGCTGCTACTTGACCGCAGCACCCGGCACGCGCGCTTAACGGTAGCCGGTCAAGAACTTTTGCGTGAGGGTGCGCATGTGCTGGATCAGCTTGAAGGGCTGGCGAATCGAGTCCAAAGAATCGCAACCGGTTGGGAGCCGCAACTGACGCTCGCGGTGGACAGCATTATTGTGCGCAGCACGCTCTGGCAACTTTGCGAGCAGTTTTTCGCACTGGCTGCGCCGACTCGGCTGCGCATCCGGGAGGAAACCCTGTCCGGCACACTCAACGCGGTGCTGGCAGGGCACGCGGATTTGGCGATTGGCACCGTCGATAATGTGGCGCGCGCGAACTTTCAAAGCCGCCCTTTGGGTGAAGTTCCCTTTATTTTTGCAGTGGCACCACAGCATGCCTTAGCCAAGCTCAAGCATGCGATTAGCAATGCGGAATTGGCGCAGCATCGCATTGTCGCCGTCGCCGATAGCGCCGTATCGGCAAAGGAGCACGAAAAAATCAGCATCGGTATTCTGGCTGGGCAAGCAGTGTTTACCGTGCCAAATCTGGCAGCAAAGCTCGACGCCCAACTGCGTGGACTTGGCTGCGGCTATCTGCCACGCTGCTTGGCACAGCCGTATTTAGACAGCGGACAATTGCTGCAACGCGCCACCGAAAATACGCCACGCACCAGCAAAATTAGCTATGCCTGGCCCACGCTGCCAAAGGTGGCAATGGGTAAAGCGATGCTGTGGTGGTTAAAAGCGCTGGAATCCCCCGTGACACGGCGTGCGTTGTTAGCAGCGCAGTAGTGGCGCAATTTTGACCACAAAAAACCCGCCTCACAGCGGGTTTTTTGC
>JANNYA010000242.1:0-15317 GCA_031409855.1 Rhodanobacteraceae bacterium
GCCACCACCCGGCATCCATACGGCTTCAGTGTCAATTGAAAAGCTCTTCGTCAACTGCGTCAATGCACCGCTCGCCAAATCCATTGTGTAAATTTCAGGATTGCCGGTGCGCGAGAGCGTCAACGCGATTTTGCTGCCGTCTGGCGAAAATGCCGGGGCGCCGTTGATGCCTTTGTTGCTACTCAACAATCGGCGCGCGCCGGTGGCCAGTTCATGCAAATAGATTGCCGAATTGCCACGTTCAAAACTGACGTAGGCCAAGCGCCGCGAATCAGGCGACCACGCGGGCGATAACAGTGGCTCACGCGAGGTCACCATCGCCGTTGGATTAAAGCCATCCGAATCCGCCACGATCAATTTGTATTGTCGGACTTTGCCTAAGCCGGTGGAAGTGATGTAGGCGATTCGGGTCGAAAATGCGCCACGCACACCCATAATTTTTTCGTAAATCTGATCCGCTATTTGGTGTGCTGCCGCGCGTAAATCGTTGGGGCGCGATGTGATTGCAATGCCCAGCTCCATTTTTTGCGTACCCACGGTGTACAGCGAAAATTCGATGCGGTAAGTGTTATTCGGGGTATCCAGCACGCGCCCGACGACAACGTAGTTTTGTTTCAACAAGCGCCAAGTATCGAACTTGATTTCGCTACCGGTTGTGGGCGTGTCGATATAGCGATCACTGCTCAAGGCAGCAAACTGCCCGGTTCGGTTGAGATCGCTGCGAATCACCGCCGCCAAATCGGTGTCGGCTACACCCGCGCTTTGCCATCCAAAAGGCACAATCGCGATAGGAATTAATCCCGCTCTTGGGGTGATCACGCCTACCGAAATCGCCTCTTCGGCGTGCGCGGTGCTCATTAAAAATAGGCTGGCGACCAACAACAGCAGGCGGTTTGTGTACTTTTTTAGTACCTGGGACTTAGATAGACGATTGAACATAGTGTTGGCCTTTGTGAAAAGATGCCAGGAAAGTATTGCCTATGCGCTGACCTAGTGGTTAAACCGCTGTGTACCTGCGACAGCGGGCAGTTAGGGTTCGGGCGTTTGTACCGCAGTGCACTTCAACTCAATCGCGATGGCTGTAGGCAGTGCGATGATGCCCAAAGTCGTGCGGCAGGGTGGGTCGGTATGGAAATACTCGGCCCAGAGCGCGTTGTAGGTGGCGAAATCGGCCTTCATATCCGTTAGATAGACGGTCACATCGACGAGATCAAGCCAGTCAGCACCGGCCGCCTGCAAGACGGCTTTGACATTAGCGAACACGCTGTGGCACTGCGCTGCGATGTCATAGCTTTGCAAAGCGCCATCAGGCGCATAAACATTGCCGGGAATGGCATTGCTGCCTGCCTCGCGTGGGCCGATGCCGGATAGAAACAGCAAATTACCGACGCGTTTGGCGTGCGGGTAATTGCCAACGGGTTTCGGGGCGAGCGGGGCGTGGACAGTGTTCATGAGCGTGATTCCGTAATTTATAAGCCAACAAAGGGCGGTAAAAAAGCGAAGTTTAATTCAGCGTGGTGGTCACTGGGTTGCGATGGGCCGTTTTGCATCAATAATCCAACCGGACCACGAAGGTGCGTATAGCGCCGCCCCTTCCAACCCGGCCGCCGCCATTGCTAATAAATTGTGGCAGGCAGTGACGCCCGAGCCACACATCATGACCGCCTGATTCGGCGTTTTTTCGCCTAACAAGGCCAAAAATTCGCTGCGCAAAATTTCGTTTGATTTGAATCGGCCGCCCTGCAAATTTTCTAAAAACGGCCGGTTGCAGGCACCGGGAACATGTCCGGCAACCGGATCTAGGGTTTCATCGCGGCCGGCAAAGCGATTTGCCGGGCGCGCGTCAACTAAAATGATCGACTGAGTTGCTAGCGCAGCCTGCAGCGTATCGCTGTCTATCGTGGGCATCGCGTCAAAGTTGAGCGCTTCCGGCGCATCGCTGGCAAGCGTCGTAATTTCCGTGCTCAGCTTGAAATTTGCATCGCGCCATGCTTTTAAACCACCATCCAGCACATAGACCTTGTTGAAGCCAGCGGCGCGCAATAACCACAACGCACGCGCGGCGTAGGCTGCATTATCTTGGTCATAACAGACGATTTGATCCTCCCGTTTCAGGCCGCAACTTGCCACCGTGCGCGCGAATGCCTCGGGCGTAGGCAAGGGATGTCGGCCCAAGGTATCGGTGCAGCCCATGTCACTTAAACCGTGTTCCAGATGGATATATTGAGCATGCGGGATGTGCCCCGCTAAAAAACTATTGATGCCTAGATCAGGCTCGACCAAGCTAAAGCTGACATCAATGACTTTGACCGTATTTAGGTGACTGTTTAGCCATTCGGCGCTGATTATGTGCATAGAAAAGTCCAGGGGTTTGCATGTGCATTTAGATATGCATTGGTGATTCGGCAAGAGTGCGCCGTCCCGAATGCTACATGCAAAAAAAGTGAATAATCAGGCCGCGCCAGCAGTTTTAATCGCTACCGTACTAACGACTAGTGATCGGCAATGAACCTGCTTTCGTTTACAGCGCTTGGCAGATTGATATAGCTGGCACCAACGATTGCGCAAATCAACACGCATGGAACGCCAATGATTACTGTCAGCACACCCCCGCACAATAACGCTGGAACAGCAGCGATTAGTGTGCTGGTGATCAAAAATAAAAAGCGCGCGTGGGGCGCATGCACAGCGATACAAATTGCCAGATACACGATCGGGGCACCAAATACCGCCAGCCCCAACCCGAAAACTAACGGCGTCCAGAGTTGCTGCAAATTCAAGCCGAAGAAACCGATTAACGTCGTGGTGGGCAGCACGAATGCCAGCGCAAAGATCCTTGCGCGCAAGCATGCGGTTTCGTTTTGGTCCGTTGCGAATAACCCCAGCCAAGCCACTGCAAGCGCGCTATCGACGACTATCGTTACGCCAAAAAAAAGTAAGCCAAAAGAGTCATTCGACAGACTGGGTTGTTGAATTGACCGAATAACCGTGCCGTATAAGTCGCTTGCTGGCCCAAAGTGATTACCGGGCGACGATTCGCTGTGCAAATGCATAAATGCAAAGCAGCAACACGCAACGAGTCCCCATAGGCTAAACATCAGCTGCCGGATTGCCCAAGCACGCCAAAAGCACAGCGAAACGACAAACATGCCGAGCCAGCCCCAAACAGGATTGAACATCATATGCAGGCGATCCATGCCAATTTGATAAGAATCGCTAAGTTCACAGCTGGCAAACCACACGGTGGCACTCAGGCTGGCATGTGCTACACATAGCGCCAGCAAGAAAAGGTGCAAGTTTGCTTTGACGCTAGTTTCGTCGGAATCAATTGGTTTCATGGTGTCGATTAAAGCCGGCGGATGAGGCCCACACGAGGCCCATTGCTGGAAACGCAGTGATAGCTTCTGGCGAAATTCTGCGTGGTGGGGGCGCTCGAATAAATTGCAAAGCATGAACAAAGGGCAAATTTAGCCTGTTGCAGTGTTGTACGGCTTTGCCGTATATTTATTGAATGGTCACCCTGATTCAATCACCAATTTTTAGCCGAATGTGGCCAGAATACTGGTCTGAAGACGAACGCGGTGCATTTGCGTCCTGGCTTGCGCAGAACCCGGAGGCGGGCGATGTCGTGCCAGGCTCAGGCGGTGTTCGTAAAGTTCGTTGGGCGCGAGCTGGCATGGGAAAACGCGGCGGTGTGCGAGTTATTCATTTCAACCAATTGGACAATGGGCTCATTTGGTTGCTGACGATCTATGCGAAATCAAATTTGAGTACTGCGCCTAGCCATATTTTGCAGGCACTGAAAAAGGAATCCATCAATGAAGCGCATGAGTAAACCAGAATTAGTTCGACGCGACTTAACGCGGGATATTTGGCAAGAAACCCTAGATGCAGTTCGCGACATTAAAGCAGGGCGGCTCGGCGAAGTTTATTCAGTGCCAGTGCCACCGGTTGCGCAGGCACGTCTGAAAAGTGGTCTTTCCCAGTCGAAGTTCGCGGATCTACTCGGCGTCTCTGTGCGCACACTGCAAGATTGGGAGCAAGGACGGCGACAACCCAGCAAAGCGGCGGCATCTTTAGTGCAAATTGCAAACTTACGGCCAGATGTTCTAAGTGAAATTTTTGGTTAGCTTCGCAATCCTCCAACGTCGAATAAATTGCAAAGCATGACCAAAACGGCAAATTTAGCGGCAGTAAGAGCGGCAGCACACCACTAAGTCGCAGCCTGCAGGCAGCCAGACTAAACTGCGGCCATGCCAAAGCTCAGCCCCGATCCGCTCGACATTCCAATCAGCCCATTGCGACGTCGCTACAAGTGGGCGCTGCGTTGGGTAATCATTGCTTTGCTGGGTTTTGCCGCGCTGAGCATCTATCGCCACCTTCCGCACCCGCCACTTTACGCCGGTTTGCCGCTGTCTCGCGTGGTGTTGAGCGAACAAGGCGTGCTGATGCAGCTCACGCTCGCCTCGGATGATCGATACCGGCTGTGGCAGCCACTAGCAAGTTTTGCGCCATCGTTGATTCAGGCGACGCTGTTGAAGGAGGATCGTTGGTTTTACTATCACCCGGGCGTGAATCCGTACCGGCTGGCACTGGCAACGCTATCAAGTTATGGCGGCGGGCGCACCCAGGGTGGCTCGACGCTGACGATGCAGCTGGCGCGCCTGAAATATGGCCTGCACACGCGTTCCATTTGGGGCAAATTGAAGCAGATTGCCTATGCGCTTAAGCTTGAGGCGGGTTACTCCAAGCGCGATTTATTGGAGGCGTATTTAAACCTTGCGCCCTATGGCGGCAACATTGAAGGCGCCGCTGCCGCTAGCCTGATCTATTTCGACAAGCCGGTTTCGGATTTAAGTGTGCCGGAAGCGCTGACGCTGGCGGTGCTGCCGCAGCGCCCACGTTATCGTGGGCCCAAGCAGGCGCTGGCAGGATCGCAGCTGAGCGCTGAGTTAAAGCGCGCACGCGCCACGCTGTATCAACTTTGGCAACAGCGCGAAGGTGGCAACAACGACAGCGCACTCTTTCAAGCGCCGCTGATGATCGGACGTCACCACCAGCAAAAGGCACCGCATGCGGCCCGTCTCGCCTTGCGCCTGAACGAGATCCAGCGTGCCTACCCAGTTACAGAACCAGTGCGGAGCACAATTGACCTATCGCTGCAGCACATCGTCGAGCGCCAGCTGCAAAGTTATTTGGGCAAGGTGCGACTGAGCGGCATTAAAAACGCCTCGATATTGCTGGTGGATCGTAACGATATGGCAGTCAAGGCCCTGGTCGGCTCAGCCGATTTCAGCCGCTCGGAAATTTTGGGTCAAGTCGACGGCACGCAGGCACAGCGCTCGCCCGGTTCGACCTTAAAACCGTTGATTTATGCGCTGGCGATCGATCAGGGTTTGCTGCATCCAAAAACGATTTTGGCTGACGTTGCTACCAGCTTTAGCAACTTCGCGCCAGAGAATTTTGATGGCAAATTTCGCGGGCCGATTACCGTCACCGAAGCGTTGATACGCAGCCGCAATGTGCCAGCAGTGCGCGTCGCCGCGAAACTGCGGGCGGGCGGTCTGTATGGGCTATTGAGCCGCGCGGGCATACGCAATTTGGCTTCAGAAGCGCACTATGGCTTGGCGCTGGCCTTGGGCGGCGGCGAAGTGAGTCCAGCGGAATTGGCGGCTTTCTACGCGATGCTGGGTAATGACGGCAAGCTGCGGCCATTGCGCTATTTGCAGGCACAAGCGCAAGAACCTGGGCTGCCGATGCTCAGTGCCGAGGCCGCTTTCATGACGCGGCAAATGCTTTACACCAACCCGCGGCCAAAAGCGGCAAACCGTAGCTTGAGCTTTCCGGTCGCCTGGAAAACCGGCACTTCGTGGGGCTTTCGCGATGCTTGGTCGGCGGGCATATTCGGGCAATATGTACTAGTCGTGTGGGTAGGAAATTTTGATGGTGCCAGCAACCCAGCGCTGATCGGCGGTCAAACCGCCGCACCCCTATTTTTCAGCATTGCTAATGATCTTTACGCCAGCCAACGCATCCATCTGGCGCTGGATCGCCCGGGAAATCTCAACGTTATCCAGCTCGACGTTTGCGCTGCCAGCGGTGATTTACCGAATCTGGAATGCCCCGTGCGCACCAAGACTTGGTTCATTCCCGGGGTGTCTTCGATCCGCGTTTCTGACGTGCATCGACGCATTTATGTTGACCCACAAAGCAACACCCCCGTGTGCCCGGACAGCGGCGCAATCAACACTAGCCTACGCACCGAAGTGCGCGAGTTCTGGCCCAGCGAAATCGCGCAGAGCTTTGCTGCCGCCGGTTTGCGCCTAAAAACCGCACCCAATTGCGCCACCGTACAAGCCGAAGCACCGAAAATCACCGCGCCACTGCATAACGTCAGCTACCGACTAACCGCCGCCGAACTCAAAGCGCAAACCCTAGTGCTACGTGCCAGCGCTGCCGCTGGCGTCACCGAACTTTACTGGTTCGCGAACGGCAACTACGCCGGCACCAGCGCCCCCGGTGTCGGCTTACGATTCGCGCCGCGCAGTGCCCAGGAAATACTTTTTAGCGTTGTTGATAATTTAGGCGGCAGGGCGGAGCGGCGGATTCGGGTGGTGGTTCGGTAAGGGTTGCGTTAACAACTTAGGCTTACGATCACTAAATAAACTCACTGCGAAACGCTGTTGCGGCCCTGCTGTTTTGCTCGATACAGCGCAGCATCTGCGGCTTCGGTGAGTGCGCGCGCGCCTTGTGCGGTTTTGGGTAGGGTAGCGGCGACACCGATGGAGACGGTAACGCCAAGCGTTGCCCCGGCAACGCTTGCGCGAAGGCGCTCAGCCACGAGTAGCGCATCGGCCAGAACGGTGCCAGGCAGCACGGCAACAAATTCTTCGCCGCCGTAGCGTGCCAGTAAATCCTCAGCGCGGTGCAGCGCGCCGTTTAAGTTGTTTGCAAGCGCCTGCAGCAACGCATCGCCAGCGACATGGCCGTAAGTGTCGTTGTAGACCTTAAAGTGATCGGCATCAATCACCAACAGGGCGATTGAGCGCTGTTTGTGCTCCGATTCGCGCCATGTGGCGTTGAGAAATTCATCGAGCTTTCGCCGATTCGGCAAACCCGTAAGCGCGTCTAAATTTGCCGTTTGCTGCAAGCGCTGATTTGCCTCGGCTAAGGCATGCGTTTGTTGCTCTATCATCGTCTGCAAACGCGACGTGCGCCAGCGCACCCACTTTCGCGTCATCGTAGCCAACAGTGCAAGCATCGTGAGCGCCAGCAGCCACCGCGTGGCGCTACGCTGGTGCCATTTCGGACTGAAGCGCACCGGGTAATTGGGCGCACGATACACATGGCCCAATAGATCACGCGCCTCAATCGACATCGAATAGTCACCAGGCTGCAGCCGGGTATAGGTGTAGCCTGCGGTGCTGGCAAACTCCGAGTTGTTTACTTCGTAGCCTTGCAGCCGCCCGCGATATTGCGTTTGCCCGGCGTGCTTAAGCCCAGTCAAGGCAAACTCAAAACGCACCCCTAAATCGCTCGGGTCAAGCACCACCGTGGCGCTGGGTGCAATGGCCAGTGGGCTAGAATTGCCCAGCGCATCGATGCGCCACACTGAGGTAAAGTTTAGCTGCGCCGACGGCAGGGCTGAGTTTTCTTGCCGCAAATCAAGCTGCAGGAGGCGGTTTTCGGTCAAAACCAGCAGTGTTTGCGCATCATATTCAAGTACGTCAACGTAAACGCCTGATTCGCGCACATCCGCAATTTTTAGCTCCCGCCAGACGCGTTCGGCCTGCGGCACAAACCCCGCGCAAGCAGCACGACAATCAAGTTCGCTTTGCTTGTTTGACCACGGTAAAACAGACCAAGGTAAAACAAATAGCTGATCGGCGGTATGCGCGTAAATTCGATTTTGCCTAGTCGCAAAGGTCAGTTTTGCCGCCCACTGCGGCTTTTTCATTGTAAATAGCGGGCCAAAGCGTGGGTCTAATTGCCACTTCCCATCCTGCAAGCGCAGCACTTGCTCGGCGCTGCTCACTAAAATTCGCTGCTCGGCGTCGAGTGTTAGATACGTTGTCGCATCAATTGCAATCGGCACGCGCAGCGCTGGTGCAGCGTTCGCGTGCAAAATCTGTGGTGCCGACAGTCGTCCGTCAGCCGCTATTGCATAACGCCGAAGGCCGTTGGCATCGGTACCGGCCATAAGTTCGCTTGCGCTCAGCTGCACCAATGAGCTTATCAGCACAGCGCTTTCGATCACGTCAGCGACATAGTAAATTTTGCCTGCCCGCCATTCCACACGCGCTATCCCGTTCTCTGTGCGCAGCCACCAGCGCGTCGGTATGAACGCGTCTTGAAAAAATTCGCGCCCGTAAACGTCGCGCTGCAGCACCGTGTTTTTGCCGCCCGCAATGTGCGAAAGATTATTTTCTGACATTACCAGCTGGCTACCATCAGGTAGGAAAATGGCGTCATCCACCGAGCCCTGAAGCAAATTTTGACGCTCCAGTTGCGTGCTGCCGTTGCTTGCCAGCCCGGCGCGCAGCGCATCAAAATGGGTCGCCACCAACAGCTCATCACCGCGCATTCGCAGACCGAGCATGTTGGAGCGCAAGCCGCCGTTTTCAGCGATATTGCTAATCATATTGGGCCAATCAACGCGGTGCGGCGCTGAGGTGGAAACCACCAATAGTCCATCTGAGGTGCGCAATAAGTCACTAAGGAAGCCATCATTGACGTTAAAGCTTTGCGCCTTTGTGAGCGTAAAATCGCTGATTGTTAGCATTCCGTCTGCGCCAACAATGCCCAGCTGTTGCTCGCTTAGTTGCGCCATACGATGCACAGCGCTGAAATTTGGCACGTTACTGGCGGGAACTAATTTTTCGACCGCCGATTCGGTCAAACTGAAATAGCCCAAATTGTTCGCCACGACGAGCTTATTGCCGTGTGGCAAAGACACCGCGCGCTCACTTAAAAACGCAGAGTGCGGCAAAAGTTGCCAGCCCTGCGCGGTGCGCACTTTAAAGCCTACACCGCGAAATTGAATGCAGGGTTTTCCATTCAGCGGATTCAGCGCGGCAAATCTGCCTTCGTGATACCAGCTGTCAATTTTTTGCGTAGCAAATTGAAAATAGAAAAGGCGCCGCAGCGAGCGAAAATAGACGCCATCGGCAAATACGTTGATCTCCCAAATATCGGCAAACTGTGCGGGCTGCACTTGAATGCGCGCGCTAAGATCGGTGTAAATCAATTGACCCATGGCATTCGGTTCGGCATAGCCAAAAGTGCCGTAGCCACCGACATAAACGCGCCTGCCCACTGATTTCAGCGAGCGCACCATCGATTGCTGCGGCAGTTGCAATGCGCGCCAATGTTCGCCATCGAAGCTCAGCAACCCCTCGGAGGTGCCAAGATAAATCAAACCGTCATCGGCCTGTGCCACGGTAAAGCTTTCGGGCAAATGCGGTGCCGCGATTGGGAAGCGCTGGATCGTCGGACTGCCCTGCAGGGCGTATGCGTACGCAAAAAACTGCGCGGCAGAAACGATCAGTAGTATTAAAATTTTGTAGAGGCGAGTGCGGCGTTTGGCGTGCGACATAGTGGCTCCCCCGTTTCAATAGAGATACCGCAGACAGCGTTCAATGCGCAAGCGTTAGTTTGAAGTGACCCGTTTGGCAGCAGCCAGCCCGTCACTATTCAAAGTTTATAAATCACGCCTACAAACCACAACCCGCTCACGCCAAAAGTCACTCAATGACGATAGGCACGTGGAGCAACAGCCCTGGCAATGCTAGCTTGACGAAACTTTCACTCTTTAAGGCCGTTTTATGCTGCGAATTCGCGGGCTTTGCAAAACTTACAGTAATGGCGTGCGCGCGCTGGATCAGGTCAATTTGGATATTCCGGCAGGCATGTTTGGCTTGCTGGGGCCCAATGGCGCGGGTAAATCCTCGCTAATGCGCACGATCGCGACCTTGCAGGAAGCGGATTCCGGCAGCATCGATTTTTCCGGCTTGAACGTGCTGACCGACAAAGACGCGGTGCGCCGCCAGCTGGGGTATTTACCACAGGATTTTGGCGTCTATCCCAAGGTCAGCGCTGAGGCTTTGTTGGATCATTTTGCCGTGCTGAAGGGCTTTACCGCACGCGCACAGCGTAAGGAAGTGGTGGATGCGCTGCTGCATAAAGTTAATTTGTGGGACGCGCGCAAACGCCATTTAGGCGGTTTTTCCGGCGGCATGCGCCAGCGTTTTGGTATCGCACAAGCCTTGATTGGTCAGCCAAAACTCGTGATTGTCGACGAGCCGACGGCGGGTTTAGACCCGGAAGAGCGCAATCGCTTTCTCAATCTATTGGCCGACATCGGCGAACAGGTGGTGGTGATTTTGTCGACCCATATTGTTGAAGACGTGACTGATCTATGCCCACAAATGGCGATTATCAACAAAGGCCAGGTGCTGCTGGCTGGGCAGCCGCACGCGGCGATTGAGTCGCTGAAATCCTGTGTTTGGCGCGCAGTGGTTAGCAAATCTGCGCTGCCTGAGCTACAGGCGCGCTTGAACGTGCTGTCGACGCGCTTGGTCGGCGGCAAGCCGGTGCTGCATGTTTTTAGCGCGGCGCAGCCAGAATCAGGGTTCGTGCAAATCGAGCCGGATTTGGAGGACGTGTATTTTCAGCGTCTGCGCGTGCATACGCAAGCTGGTGCGAATACCGCCAAAGCCGCCTAAGGGCCGATCATGATCCGAGAATTTTTTAGTTTTGAGCTGCGCCAGCAGCTGCGCTCGCCGTTGCTGTGGCTACTTGCCGGGCTTTTTGGCTTGATGGGCTTTGGCGCGGCGGCCAGCGATGCGGTGCAAGTGGGCGGTGCGATTGGCAATGTTTATCGCAACGCACCGATTGTGGTGATCCAATTTTTGACGATCTTCACCCTGATCGGCCTGCTGATTTGCGGCATATTTGTATCCAGCGCGCTGCTGCGTGATTTTGATGCGGGCACGGCGGATTTGCTGTTCGCCAATCCAATCAAGAAGTCAGACTTCTTAATCGGCCGGTTTTGCGCCGCCTTGGTCGCTTGCGTAGTGGTTTATTTGGTGATCGCCGCAGCAATTTTCATCGCGCAATTTATGCCTTGGATTGAGCCCGTGCGCCTAGGCGCGGTGCGCTTGATGCCGTATGTATTTGGCATCGGCGTGATGGTGATTCCAAATGTGCTGTTTACCAGTGCGCTGCTCGCGCTGCTTGCGGTGACCACGCGCAGCGTGCTTTGGGTTTATGTCGGCATTCTGGGTTTTCTGTTGATGTATGTGATTGGCAACGGCTTGATTCGCAATCTCGACAATGTTTGGCTGGTCACCTTGGCCGACCCATTTGGTATGCGCGCGCTCAGCCGCACGGTACGCTATTGGTCGGCGGCTGAGCGCAATCTATTGATTCCAGGGCTTTCCGGCTATCTACTCGCGAATCGGGCGCTGTGGACAGTGCTTTCGCTGATTATCGCGGCGGTGGCGTTCAAGCTATTCAAAACTGAGCGCGCCGGCACCGGGCGTGGCTGGTTTAAAGCAAAATCTAATCACAATTTAGTCGCAGCGGGCAGCGATAAAGTTGATGCAAAACGAGTAAGCGTGGCGGTTGTTGCGTCGCCCCAATTCGGCCCCAGCGTCGCGTGGCAGCAATGTTTTGCCCAACTCAAATTTGATGCCTTGGGTATTTTCAAAAGCGCGCCGTTTATCGTGATGCTGCTGTTTGGCTTGATCAACTTTGTACCGAGCGCTTTGTTTGCGCAAACAATGTATGACACCTCTATTTATCCGGTGACTTCGCAAATGTTGCAAGCGCTGGCTGGCGCTTACAGCTGGCTGTTGCTGATCATTGCCATGTTTTACGCGGGCGAATTGGTTTGGAAAGAACGTCAGGCCAAGCTCAGTGATGTTATTGATGCGATGCCAACGCCGAATTGGGCACCGTTATTGGCGAAATTGGGCGCGCTGTTGTTAGTGGTGGCCTGTTTTCAAATTTTTGGTGCCTTGACCGGCATGCTGATCCAAGCCGCGAAAGGCTATTTCCAGTTCGAGCCATTGCTGTATTTGAAAGGCATTTCGCTAGGCGCGATCTATTTTGTCTTGATTGCCGGCTTGGCGTTGGCGCTGCAGGTCTATGCCAACAATAAGTTCATCGGTTACGCCGCCATGATTTTGCTGCTTATTTTGCAGCTCGTCGCTGGCACATTGGATTTCACGCACAACCTTTACCAATACGCGCTGAGTCCTGAAGCCACGTATTCAGACATGAATGGCTACGGGCATTTGTTGCCAGCCAAGCTTTATTTCGCCGGCTATTGGAGCTTGGTATTGACCTGCTTACTGCTGCTGGCCTCGGCGTTTTGGCTACGCGGCACCAGTACCAGCTATGCAGAACGCACAAAGCTTGCCAAAGCACGCTTACGCGGCGGCTTAGGTTATGCGTTTGGCATTAGCCTCGTTAGCACTCTCGCCCTTGGCAGTTTCATTTTTTGGAACACCAATGTACGC
This sequence comes from Rhodanobacteraceae bacterium, assembly GCA_031409855.1. GTDB lineage: Bacteria > Pseudomonadota > Gammaproteobacteria > Xanthomonadales > SZUA-5 > JANNYA01. Next base: position 12,525 of record JANNYA010000242.1, read on the forward strand.
AATGCTTTTACCTCGCCCAGCCAGTTACTAGATTTACAAGCGCGTTACGAGCGGGATTTTAAAAAATATTCCGCTTTGCCACAGCCGAAAATCATCGCGGTTGATATCGATGTGGATTTGCACCCCGAAACTCAGAGTATGCGCGCCACCGGCACTTATCGCATTCGCAATCCACATAGCGCGCCGTTGACTGAGGTACACATTCAAGTGCAAGACGACGAAACGCTAACGCATATCGATTTTGGCAATGCAACGACTGTCGGCGCAACCTTAGGGCTCCACGACGCTGATTTGGGCTATCGGATTTATCAACTGAGTCAGCCTTTACAGCCAGGTGCAGAGCGCGATCTACATTTTACCGTTGAGCTAAAGCCTAATGGCTTTGGCAATTCGATGGCGCAAACGCAAATTGTCGAAAACGGTAGTTTCATCAATAGCCGAGTTTTCCCGGCCTTCGGCTATGACGTTGGCGCTGAAATTGCGGACCGCTCAGATCGACGCAAGCGTAAATTGGGCGAGCCGCAGCGCATGCCTAAACTAGAAAACGCGGCTGCACGTGCAAATACTTATCTGGGCGACGACGCCGATTGGATTGATTTCAAAACCAGCATCTGCACCGCACCCGATCAAATCGCCCTGGCACCGGGCTATCTGACAAGCGATGTGGTGCGTGCTGGCCGACGCTGCTTTAGCTATGCGATGGATCGCCCGATGCTGAACTTTTATGCGTATTTGTCGGCGCGCTGGCAGCTTAAAAAAGCGGTCTACGTTTCAAAAGTGGGCGATAAAAAGAGCATCCCGCTGGAAGTCTATTTCGATCCAAAACACCCCTACAATGTGGATCGCATGATTGAATCGATGCAGAAATCCCTGAGCTATTACGAGGCAAACTTTTCGCCGTATCAGCACAGTCAAGCGCGGATCATGGAATTTCCAGGCTACGCCAGCTTTGCCCAGGCGTTCGCCAACACCATTCCGTACTCTGAAAGCATCGGGTTTATTGCCGACTTGCGTGATCCTGAAGAGATTGACTATGTTTTCTATGTCACCGCGCACGAAATTGCGCATCAGTGGTGGGCGCATCAAGTGATTGGCGCCAACGTCCAAGGTGCGACGATGCTGTCGGAATCCCTTGCGCAATATTCCGCGTTGATGGTGATGGAAAAAGAGTACGGCAAAGACAAAATGCGCAAATTCCTAAAGTACGAGCTAGATCGCTATTTGTCCGAGCGCGGCGGCGAGCTACTGGAAGAACAGCCGCTTTACAAAAACGAAAATCAGGCCTACATCCATTACCGCAAAGGCTCGCTCGCCTTCTATCGATTGCGCGAAGATATGGGCGAGGCGGCGTTGAATCGCGCGCTGGCAAAGTTTATAGCGGCAAAAGCCTTTCAAACTGCACCCTACACAACTTCGCTGGAATTGATTGCCTTCCTGCGCGCCGAAGCCACACCCCAAACGCAGCAGCTGATCACGGATTTGTTCGAAAAAATAAGTTTTTACGACAACCGTGTAGAAGAAGCCAGCGCGGTCAAACAGGCGAACGGCAAGTATCTAGTCACGATCAAAACCCACGCGGAAAAGCGCTATGCGGATGGCACCGGCGTTGAGGTAGCGGCCGCAATGCAGGATTTTATTGAAGTCGGTGTTTATGCTGGCAGCGGCAAAAACACGCGTACTTTGTACTTAAAGCGCGAGCACATCACCACCGGTAAGCCGGAGTTCACCGTGTTGGTTGATGAGCTGCCCTCAGAAGTGGGCTTTGATCCGGATAACAAACTGATTGATCGGGTCAGTGTGGATAATCGTAAGAAGGTGAGCGTTTTGGATTAGCTAGGGTAGGGTGGTGAATTGAGCAAAGTTCCGTGGCCGCTCAATCCGCATAACTCAGTCGTCATAGCAGACACTCAAAATGTAAAGCACCCGGCGGCCGCCCGGTGTTTCGACCGTCACCTCATCGTCGCAGCGCTTTTTCATCAGCGCGCGCGCGAGCGGGGAATCAAAGCTAATCGCACCCGTATTGGCGTCGGTTTCATCCGGGCCGACAATCCGATACGTAATGGTTTGCGCGCTTTCATCTTCGACTTCAACGGTGGCACCGAAAAATATTTGGCTTTGATCGTGCGGTTTTTGTTCCACCACCTGCACCCGTTTCAGCAGCTTGCTCAAATAGCGCACCCGCCGGTCGATGCCCGCGAGTTGGCGCTTTCGGTAGGTGTATTCGGCGTTTTCACTGCGGTCGCCTTCGGCGGCAGCGGCACTGAGCGCTACCACGACCTCCGGCCGTTCACGCTGCCAGAGCTGCTCTAGCTCCTGGCTTAAGCGCTCATAACCTGCGCGAGTAATCAGCGCCGTACTTGGCACGCTGGGCGCGCGATAGCGAATGCCTGCCATGCTTAGCCGTCCGCAGAATGCGCTTTAAGCTGGGCTAAAGTCACAAACTCCAGCGCTTTAGCATGTGTGGATTCCAAAAACACTTTCGGCGCAAGGCCCGCGTCCAAGGCTTCCTTCCAGCGCAGTGCGCACAAACACCAGCGGTCGCCGGAGTTAAGTCCAGGGAAGTCATATTGCGGCAGCGGCGTACTCAAATCATTGCCACGCGCCTTGCTGAAGATCAAAAACTCCGTCGTCAGCTGCACGCAGATCACATGGCGGCCGCGGTCGGTTTCATCGGTTTTACAGCAGCCATCGCGAAAATAACCCGTGCGTGGTTCAAAAGAGCAGGGCACCAGAGGCTGCCCAAAAACATTGCGATTAAAGCGCTCGTCGAGTTCGCCCATGATCTTATCCACT
>JANNYA010000243.1:0-2674 GCA_031409855.1 Rhodanobacteraceae bacterium
GAACGCTACACCGTGTTGGTGTCGCCCCACGTCGACAAAGACGCTCGTGATCAATACGAAGCCCGTACACACAAACGTGTGTTGGACATCATTGATCCGAACGATAAAACCGTCGATGCGTTGAAAGATCTGGATCTCGCCGCTGGCGTAGATGTTCAGATCAAGCTCTATTGATCACGGGGGCTACAGCTATGGCAATTGGACTAATTGGCCGCAAGTGCGGCATGACGCGAATTTTCACTGAAGCCGGCGCGGGTATTCCCGTAACTGTGATTCAGGCAGAGCCAAATCGCGTTACACAAGTAAAGACGAATGAAACGGATGGCTACAGTGCGATTCAAGTGACGCTCGGTAGCAAACGCGCTTCTCTGCTCAACAAGCCTCAGAAGGGTCACTTTGCGAAAGCAAATGCGGGCACGGGTCGTGGTTTATGGGAGTTGCGCGTTGATGCCAAAGAAATTGGCGGCTTCGCGGTAGGTGCAGAAATCAAAGTTGACGCCTTCGCCGTCGGCGACATGGTTGACGTAACGGGTGTCACGAAAGGTAAAGGCTTTGCCGGCACTATCAAGCGACACAACTTCAAAATGGGCGACGCCACGCACGGTAACTCCTTGAGTCACCGCTCGCCAGGATCGCTCGGTCAGCGTCAAACGCCAGGTCGTGTTTTTCCAGGTAAGAAAATGGCTGGGCACATGGGTGATGTTCAACAAACGACACAGAATTTGAAGGTCGTTCGTATTGATCTTGAGCGTCATCTTATTATGGTCAGCGGTCCGGTCCCGGGCGCGACCAATGGCGACGTCGTTGTTAAACCAGCGGCGAAAGCTTACGGAGCGCGATAATGGAACTTAATATTGTTGGTGGTGGAAAATTAAGCGTTGCCGATTCTGTTTTCGCGCGCGATTACGCTGAAGATTTGGTGCATCAAGTGGTTACTGCTTATCAAGCAGCAGGCCGCGCAGGGACAAAGGCGCAAAAAACGCGTTCCGAAGTCACCGGTACGACCAAAAAGTTTAAAAAGCAAAAAGGTGGCGGTGCCCGTCACGGCGACTATCGCGCCCCGATTTTTGTTGGCGGTGGTGTGTCATTTGCCGCGAAGCCGCGTAACTTTACGCAGAAAGTTAACCGCAAAATGTATCGCGGCGCTTTGCAGGTCATTTTCTCTGAGTTGATTCGCCAGGATCGTTTGAAAGTTGTGGACAGCATCGAAGTGTCCTCGCCGAAAACCAAGGGCATGATCGAAAAGTTGGAAGGCTTGGGCGTTACTAAGGCGTTGTTGATCGGTGAAGAAGTAAGCAAAAACCTGTTTCTAGCAGCTCGAAACGTGCCGCACCTCGCGCTCGTCGACGTTGCGGGTATCGATCCAGTAAGTTTGATCACTGCAAAGCACGTTGTCATTACTTCAGGCGCTGTTAAAAAAGTTCAGGAGTGGCTGTCATGAGTGCGATCATTCGAACTGAACGCGATTATATGGTGTTGCGTGCGCCGCACGTGTCGGAAAAGACAGCGCGCGTCCAGGCTTTGCATAACCAATACGTGTTCAAAATTGATACAACGGCGACCAAAGCCGAAGTAAAGAGCGCTGTTGAAGCGATGTTCAAAGTCAAGGTTGATGCCGTGCAAGTTGCGAACATCAAAGGTAAGGCGAAGGCTTTTCGCAGTCGGCAGGGGCATCGCCAAGGCTACCGTAAAGCTTATGTCACGCTCAGCGAAGGTCAAAGCATCGACTTTGGCTTGAAGGCATAGGGGAAAAATCATGCCATTAATGAAAATGAATCCAACTTCGCCCGGTCGCCGAGGCATGGTTCGCGTTGTTACGCCGAACTTGCACAAGGGTGAGCCTGTCAAGGCCTTGCTGGACAGCCAATCCAATACCGGTGGACGTAACTGCTACGGTCGAATCACAACTCGTCACCGAGGCGGCGGTTCGCGTCAGCACTATCGTTTAATTGACTTCAAGCGTACGAAAGATGGCGTTCCCGGCAAAGTTGAGCGTCTGGAATATGATCCAAATCGCACTGCTCACATTGCGCTTATTTGTTATGCCGATGGCGAGCGACGCTACATTATCGCGCCTAAAGGCTTGCAAGCTGGCGACGTGATTCTTTCGGGTTCCGACGCTGGCGTGAAAACGGGTAACTGCATGCCGCTGTCAAACATGCCGATCGGTAGCGTGATTCACTGCATCGAATTGAAGCCAGGCGCTGGTGCGCAAATGGCGCGTAGTGCTGGTGCATCTGTGTCTTTGATTGCTAGAGACGCGGGTTATGCGACTCTGCGTTTGCGCTCAGGCGAAATGCGCAAAGTGCCGTCGGATTGCCGCGCGGTAATCGGTGAAGTTGGTCATGGCGAACACAATCTTGAGCAGATCGGCAAAGCGGGCGCAAAACGCTGGCGCGGTATTCGACCAACCGTTCGCGGCGTGGTCATGAATCCGGTCGATCACCCGCACGGTGGTGGTGAAGGTAAGAGCGGGCAGGGTAATCCTCACCCGGTTTCGCCTTGGGGTCAGCCGTCGAAGGGTTACAAGACACGTAAAAACAAGCGCACGGATAGCATGATCGTTCGCCGCCGCAGCCGCAAAGGTTAATGGAGTAACTAAATTATGGCGCGTTCGCTAAAAAAAGGTCCGTTCATCGATGATCATCTTCAGAAGAAGGTGGCCGCTGCGGCA